>BDTD01000029.1 GCA_002897635.1 bacterium BMS3Abin11
TCCGATCTCAGCTGATTGTTCGCCTGTAGTATTGTGACATCGATTATCTTGAAGGCTGCTCATAGCAGAAAATATACTGCAGATTGATAGTTATTGCTTTATAGATGACCCTGAGCGCGTTTAGAGTATTTTGACGGCTTACGGGGAATTGGAGTACAAGCAATCATTTAATCCTAACTCATTGACACCACATGGCTTTTCCTTCAAAACCTATTTTAACGTTATTTGAAGGAAAATATCATGTATTACATAGAGTTAACATTAAAAGCATTTTGTTTTTGATTTCCCTGTGTTCCCCGTGGCCTCCGTGAGAGATATTGTTTTGATTTTTGGTTTTAAGGTCAAGAAACACAGATCAAAACTGTTTTCTCACGGGGTTCACAGAGTACACGGGGAGATCAAATTAATGATATTCACAAGTCCGCCCCTGCTTTATATAGGTAGCCGGTTCTTCCTTGAGCTGTACCACCGACGAGAACAGCTTCCTGTAAAATGCGTTGGAGTCTTGCGGCTGATAAAAGGACGAGAGGATGATGTTTCTGTAGCAATTCCTTATTCGATTTCATTCTTCTGTCCAACCCACTGACGCCATATTCTGATAATATTCACCCAGAGAATAAATGATAAACGGGAATACACATGACCACTGTTGGTGACGGCCTTAAGGCCAACAACGCAAGCTGGAAATTTGGCAATGAAGTTGCTGATGGTTTCGACTCGCATGCCAGTCGATCTATCCCTTTGTATGCGGAAGGCCATGATCTGGTTATCAGGCTCAGTGATTTTTTTATTTCTGAAAACTCGGTTTGTTATGAGCTTGGCTGCTCTACAGGTACGCTGACCTACATACTTGCAAGTCATAATACGGACAAAACAGGTTCTCGCTTCATCGGCATCGATATTGAGAAAGATATGATTCACGCTGCCAGGAGAAAGGTTAACCCTTTACCTGACAATGTTGAATTTATTGAAGATGACATCCTGCAAATAGATCTTGAGCCAGCTGACCTGATAGTGGCCTACTATACTGTTCAGTTCATTCGACCGGCTGAACGTCAGAGATTACTTACAAAGCTTTATGATAGCTTACGTTGGGGCGGCGCACTGATAATGTTTGAAAAGGTCCGTGGGCCTGATGCGCGTTTTCAGGATATCCTTACTCGGCTGTATGATGATTACAAACTGGAACAGGGTTATTCGGCTGATGAAATCATTTCAAAGTCCAGGAGCCTGAAAGGAATTCTTGAACCATTTTCAACCCAGGGAAATATCGATCTTTTAAAACGTGCGGGTTTTGTCGATATTATGACTGTGATGAAGCATCTGTGCTTTGAAGGGTTTCTGGCTATTAAATAGGAAAATCCAGGCGCAGGGGAAAGGTAAAAGATTTGTTTTACGTTTTACGAGTTAGGGGTATTACGTATTAAGGTGAAAGGCTAAGGACGAAGAATTATTTACAGACCCTTTTATTCTTCTTTGGAACTTGGAACCCTGTTTACCTTACCCGGCAGGCCCCAGTTTCTCAGTCTCCAGATTGACTCTTGTATGCTTGCCAACAATATCCAGCAGCACCATCACGCGATCACTACTGGTCTTCGCCAGAAACACGCCTTCAAGCCCTGTCATCGGCCCTTCCATTACTCGTATGGCTTCACCTTCTTTGTACTCATCAGGGGCGATATCCTGAATGCCTTCTTCATCACATCTGTCATAAAGTAACTCGATAAGCGCTTCCGGTACAGAAGATGGATACATACCGAACTTTACAAGGTTGCTGACACCCAGGGTGGAACGTATCGGTGACCAGTTGTCGGTCTTTGTGTCAAGGTGGATAAAAAGGTATCGAGGAAAAAGTGGTTCTATACGCGTTACACCCTTGCCCATACGACGGCGGCGGAGCCGGGCCATCGGCAAGTATATCTCATAGCCCTGCCGCTGCAGGTTCTCCCGGGCAAGCAGTTCTTTTTGTGGCTTAGTGTAGATCAGGTACCAGTTTTTCATTTTTAATTGTGTAATGCTTTTCTGTAGGTGCGTCGTCCTGATAAAAGGGTCGTGATAAAAAGGGTCGATAAAAGGCGATAAAAGGGGTCGGAGTCTAAGTGCGACTCCGACCCCTTTTATCGACCCTTTTTATCACCCCTTTTATCCATAGTATTCTCTGTACCAGCTGGCAAATTCACGCAAACCTTCTTCTACCGTAATTCCAGGTTTGTAACCAAAATCTCTTTCCAGTGCCGAAGTATCAGCGGTGGTCGCTTTCACGTCGCCATCCTGCATTGGCAGCATTTCCATGTCGGCTTTGATGCCCAGCGAGTCCTCCAGTACTTCAATATAACGCAGCAGTTTTACCGGTCGGCCATTCCCAATATTGTATATCCGGTAAGGCGCATCACTGGAGGACGGCACAGGGTCATCATGACTGAATGCTGGATCCGGCTCCGCTGGTTTATCGATTACCCTGATAACGCCTTCTACGGTATCATCGATATAGGTAAAATCACGGATCATCTTGCCGTAATTGAATACCGGTATTTTCTCACCATTCAGCATGGCTTTGGTGAATTTGAAAAAGGCCATGTCCGGTCTGCCCCACGGGCCATAGACGGTAAAAAATCGCAGGCCCGTACAGGGTAGGCGATAAAGATGGGCATAGGTATGGGCCATCAGTTCACCAGCTTTTTTGCTGGCGGCATAGAGTGAAACCTGATGATCCACCGCATCATTCTCGGAATACGGCAGTTTGGTATTAGAGCCATAGACCGAACTTGATGAGGCAAAAACCAGATGCCCCACTTTTGAATGCCGGCAGCCTTCCAGTATATTGCCAAAACCGACCAGATTCGCGTCAACATAAGCCGCCGGGTTCTCCAGCGAGTACCGCACACCTGCCTGGGCGGCGAGATTCATTACGGCATCAAACCGATGTGTCTCGAATAGCTTTTTAATAGCTGCTCTATCTGAGATATCTATTTTCTCAAAAGAAAAACCGGGTTTGCCGGTCAACCTTGCCAGCCTGGCTTCTTTGAGCGAGACCTCATAGTAATCGTTAAGCGTATCAATTGTGTGCACTGTATCACCGCGATCCAGCAGTCTGTGCGCCAATGCGGCTCCGATGAACCCGGCACCTCCTGTAATCAAAACCTTCATTTCTTCTGTCACCTGTGTCGAATCAACCTGAAATTCTAACATTTTCAATCTGAGGATGCCCTTTATTAACCTGCTGAATTGTGAGTAGCAGCCTACTAAGCAATATCTGTAGGTGCGAATTCATTCGCACAATTACTTTATCATCCTCTCTGTGCGAATGAATTCGCACCTACAACTTCGGATACGCAATAGCGATACTATTTTTTTTACTGGACAGGTAAATAACTGTTATGCAGAATGTGGCGTTATAAATGATGGAGGTGATCATGACAGTTACTATTTACCACAACCCACGTTGCAGCAAGTCACGCGCAACAATGGAATTTCTGGAGGAGAAAGGCATAGAAGCCAAAATCATTAAATATATGGACACCCCACCAGATGAAGCCACTCTTAAAGAATTGCTTGCAATGCTGGGTATGACTCCGCGTGAACTAATGAGAAAACATGAAGCCGTTTTCAAGGATGCAGGGCTGGATGACCCAACATTTACCGATGAAGAACTGATAGAGGCCATGGCTCAGTGCCCCAGCCTGATGGAGCGACCGATCGTTGTAA
Organism: bacterium BMS3Abin11; assembly: GCA_002897635.1. NCBI lineage: Bacteria > bacterium BMS3Abin11. The sequence continues at coordinate 3,706 of BDTD01000029.1, forward strand.
ATAATGGAAAGGCTGTCCTGGCACGTCCACCTGAGGCAGTGCTGGACATACTCTAAATTTATGAGCGAGATACGGGTTCTCGGTATGAGAGTTGCCAATCTTGCCTGCCTGACCACTTAAGGGCACCCTTAAAAAGCATGAATACTCGACTGGCCTATACACTGAGCCTTGTTTTCTGGATAGCTCTTATTACTCTTACCGTGCTATGGGAAGGCTGGCTGGCGCCCACTCCACCACCAGGCCTCTGGTTGACGATCAAGTCCTTATTGTTATTAGTTCCACTATTCGGCATGTTGCACATGAAGCGTACATCGTTCTCCATCGCTGGACTGATCGCCATGCTTTACTTTACTGAAGGTGTCATGATCAGCTGGGGTGAATTAGCTACAGGCTCACAGAATACAGTATTACTGGCCTTGAGCCTGGCTGAAGTTTTTCTGGTGCTTGGGTTTGTTGTTTGTATTTACATATATCTTAGAAACACTAAAAGGCGGGGAGAAAACCAGGAGGAAAGGTAAAAGGGGAAAGATAAAAGACTTATCGTGGCAATATTGTAGGTCCGAATTCATTCGGACAAGGTCTGTGCGAATAAATTCGCACCTACAAATATTAACTAGATTTTTCTTTCCCCTTTCCTCTGCCTTTATTCATTCCAGTTCCAGCGACCGCAAAAACGGAATTGTAATCAGCCTTTTTTGCTCCAGACTGGCCCTGTCAATTTGATCAAGTATTTTGAACAAATTTCCTGTCTCTCGCCGATGACGGTTTAGAATAAACTTTACTGCTTCCTCGGAGATCTCGAAGCCTCGATCAGAGGCCCGTTCCTGCAGAGCGGTGATTTTCTGCTCATCGCCCAGCGGTAACACCTGATAGGTTAAACCTGACATCAAGCGTGTTACCAGATCACGCAGACCCAGATCCAGACTAGTTGGTGGCTTGATTGCCGAAATAATGATCGACTTATCCCTGTCACGGGCCAGGTTACAGAGCTGAAATAATCTTTCTTCCCATCCAGCCATGCCCGCAATGGTATCAAGGCCATCGATTAGATAAATATCGTAGTCACCGAGATCGGAAAGGATAGCTTCACTGCCTTTTTCAGCAGGCAAATCAGATAGCGAAACAAACCAGGGGCTTTGCCTGTTCTCTTCGGCAAGCAGATAACAGGAATTCAGTAAATGGCTCTTACCACCGCCGGATTCACCCCAGATAAACAGGGGCGCCAGCACTTCCTTTCCTTCGGCCACCCTGATCAGATGCTGCTCCAGCTCTGCGTTATGGCCAGTAACGAAACTGTCAAAACAAACCTTGTCCCGTAATGAAATATCCAGTGCCATCTGACTCTGTTTTATTGTCATCAGTCTGGACTACCTGTTTTTATTGGCATTTCGGTCGTCATTCGCACTGTCCAGCATTTCAATTTCCTCTTTCACAGCCCATACCCAGACATAATGCACACCACTGAGTATCGTTGTTATAAAAGTGGCATAGATTAAATAATCCGTGAAGGAGGTGTAATCCAGACCAAAGGTTTTTTGCCCCAGGATAGCAACCACAAGGAAAATCTGCGTAAACGTATTGAGCTTGCTCAAATAACTCGGTGCCATCTTGACCTGGCCGTTGAACGCCACATAAATCAGGCTCCCCACCAGAATGAGCACATCCCGGAAAACGACGGTCAGAAATAACCAGAATGGCAGATCACCCAGTATCATCAGCATCAGATAGCTGCTGAATATCAGTGCCTTGTCAGCCAGCGGATCCAGTATAGCACCAAGCTCACTGGCCATATCAAAGCGCTTGGCAATGAAGCCGTCCAGCCCATCGGAAATCCCTGAAATTAAAAAGACAAGGAAGGCCCATCCGTAATTCTGTTCATGCAGTAATAGAATCAACACCGGCACAGTCGCGATCCGGAACATGGTAATTATATTAGGGATGGTTGTAATCACGATATGACTTCAGTGTTCAGCGTTCAGAATATATTGATTATTCAAAACTGCATAAAAATAATCACATGCCAGGGGATGCCTAAAAACCTGACAGAGTCCATGGATGTCATGATAAAATATTATATTTACTTTACCATGAATCCCAACAGGAGCCACCCGTGGCTGACCCAAATTCCGGCCTGACTTATCGCGATGCTGGTGTCGACATTGATGCCGGCGAATCACTGGTTGATATGATCAAACCCATTGCCAAAGCAACCCGTCGTCCGGGCTGCATGGATGACCTGGGTGGTTTTGGCGCCATGTTCCAGATCCCGCCAACCTATAAAGAACCGATTCTGGTGTCCGGTACTGACGGTGTAGGCACCAAGCTGAGACTTGCAATCGACAGTGGCATTCATGACACCATCGGCATCGATCTGGTCGCCATGTGTGCCAATGACATTCTGGTACAGGGGGCAGAGCCTCTTTTCTTCCTCGATTATTTTGCCACTGGAAAACTTGATGTCGATACCGCTATCACCATCGTGCGCGGAATAGGAGATGGATGCAAACTGGCCGGCGCCGCGTTAATCGGTGGAGAAACCGCAGAAATGCCGGGTATGTATGCCAATGGGGATTATGATCTGGCAGGCTTCTGTGTCGGTGTCGTCGAGAAATCATCCATCATTGATGGCTCAGAAGTTGTTGTAGGGGATGTACTTATTGCCTTGCAGTCATCCGGCCCTCACTCCAATGGCTACTCCCTTATTCGCAAGGTCATTGAGGCCACAAATGCAGATCTCGGGCAAACATTCGGCGACACCACACTTGCTCGCACCCTGCTCAAACCGACACGCATATATGTCAAACCACTATTGAATCTACTGCAGGAAATGCCCCTGCATGCACTGGCCCATATCACCGGTGGCGGCCTGTCAGGCAACATAAGCCGGGTTATCCCGGACGGACTCTGTGCAGTGGTTGAGCGATCATCCTGGAATTTTCCTGCAGTCTTTGAATGGCTACAGGAGAACGGCAACATCGCCGAAGACGAGATGTTAAAAACCTTTAACTGCGGTATGGGCATGGTGCTTGTAGCAGCAGCAGCAGATGCGGCTGCCGTAATCAAAAATCTTGAAGCTCAGGGGGAAAAGGTCTGGCTGACTGGACGAATCGAGAAGGCCGCAGCGGGAAGTGAGCGTGTCCGGATTGTCTGACTTAGAATCGTCTGAGCAAAAACCCTTTCCTGGCCCTTTTCCAATAGTTGTCCTGATCTCCGGCAGTGGCAGTAACTTACAGTCCATTATTGACAAGAGCCATGATTTTGAACCTGGCATTGATATCTGTACGGTCATTTCAAATAATCCCGGGGCCTATGGCCTGCAACGTGCCCGGCAGGCGGGTATAGCCACAATGGTCATCAATCACCGGGATTACCCGGATCGTAGCAGCTATGACGCAGCCTTAATGGCCGAGATTGATCGTCATCAGCCGATGCTGGTTGTTCTGGCCGGTTTTATGCGCATACTCACCACTGAGTTTGTTACTCATTATGCAGGCAGACTGATCAACATCCACCCTTCCCTGTTACCACTTTATCCGGGGCTGAATACGCATCAACGGGCCATCGATAACGGTGATAAGGAAGCGGGCGCGACGGTACACTTTGTCACACCGGAGGTTGATGATGGCCCGATTATCATACAGGCTCGTGTACCTGTTTATGGAACTGACAGTCGTCAGCAACTTGCTGCCAGGGTGCTTGTACAGGAACATCTCATCTACCCCAGGGCTATACAATGGTTCACTCAGGGCAGGCTATCTGTGAGAAACGGGAAGGTATTTCTCGATGGCAATGAATCATCAAAACAACAGATCCTATTTGATGAAATATAAATTATCCGCACTCTTTTTGATTTCAGGCCTTTTTCTGAACACCTGCCTGTTCGCCGCTGAACTGCCTGATAGCCTTGATCTTGTGTATAGAGCCAATATTTCCGGCATAAATATCGGAACACTTAATCGTAATCTGCGGGCTATAGGCAAAGGAAAGTATAAGGTCACATCGGAAACCAACGCCACAGGCATTGCGGCCATCCTGCTGAGAGATACCTACAGGGAGAAAAGTGAATTCAAGGTAGTTGCGGATATGATTTACCCTCTGAGCTATCACCAGGCCCCGGATAATCGACCTGACAAAGCACGCATTGCCACTTTTGACTGGGACAAAAAAAAGGTCACACTGAATAATGACAGAGTCTACGATATCAGTCCCGGTGTACAGGATCCGGCCTCTTTTCTTTTTTTCTGGATGTTAAACCCGCCCAGGATTGGACAGACCGGTAAAATCTCACTGGTTGATGGTAAGCGTATGTCTCAGTATGAATTCAAAGTCATAGGACACGAAAAAATCGAATCGCTGTGGGGGAAAATAAATACTCTTCGTATCGAACGTCAGAAAGAAGGCAGCCCGGATAAGATCCTGCGTATGTGGTTAGCAACTGATTATAGTAATATTCCAGTCATCATTGAAAATATCCGACCGAAGTATAAGATGACATTTACGTTGGAGAAAGCAGATGGGTTAGAGGCAGGGGGAAAGGGGAAAGGGGAAAGGAAAGACTAAGGACTAAAGATGAAAGACTAAAGATTATGGATGAAAGAAAACCCAGTTACGATTTTATTTATCCTTCGTCCTTCATCCTTCGTCTATATCTTCAACCCCAACATCAAGCACCAACTTACCCTCCTTCTCGCTGACAAACACCTCCCCACCTTTAGCCAGCTTACCGAACAAAATCTCGTCGGCTAATGGTTTCTTGATGTTTTCCTGAATCACACGTGCCATCGGCCTCGCTCCCATTGTGGGGTCATAACCATGCTCTGCCAGCCAGGCGCGAGCACTTTCATCAACAGTGATGACAACATTTTTATCAGCCAGCTGCATCTCCAGCTCAAGGATAAACTTGTCTACGACGTGGACAATTGTTGACCTGTCAAGATCACTGAAATTTATGATGGCATCCAGACGGTTACGAAACTCCGGCGTGAACAACTTCTTAATCGCTTCACTACCATCGCTACTGTGATCCTGCTCAGTAAAGCCGATTGAACTGCGGGCCATCTGCTCTGTTCCAGCATTGGTGGTCATGACCAGGATGACATTGCGGAAGTCCGTTTTCCTGCCGTTGTTATCGGTCAACATACCGTGATCCATCACCTGTAGCAACAGATTAAAGACATCAGGATGCGCCTTTTCAATCTCATCCAGCAGCAGTACTGCATGCGGTGTCTTGTTGATAGCCTCGGTCAGCAGGCCGCCCTGATCAAAGCCGACATAACCGGGGGGTGCACCGATCAACCTCGACACCGTGTGGCGTTCCATATATTCAGACATATCGTAGCGTATCAGCTCAATACCCATAGTATGAGCCAATTGCCGCGTGACTTCTGTTTTGCCGACACCGGTCGGCCCGGCAAACAGGAAATTGGCAACCGGGCGATCTTCTGGCCCGAGACCAGAGCGTGACATCTTGATTGCCGAAGACAGCGCTGTAATGGCTTCATCCTGACCGAATATCACCCGCTTCAGATCAGTCTCTAAATTTGTCAGTGTCCGTTTGTCAGAGCTGGTCACCTGTTTCGGCGGGATACGGGCCATCCTGGCGACGACCGTTTCTATTTCATGAATGCCGACTTTTTCTTTACGTTTGTTCACCGGCAGCAAATGTACCCGTGCGCCAGCTTCATCCAGTACATCAATCGCTTTATCCGGCAGGTGGCGATCATTGATGTAACGGTTTGACAGTTCTACTGCACCGGTAATTGCTTTTTTGGTATAGCGAACCCCGTGGTGCTGTTCAAAAACGGATTTCAGCCCGTTAAGAATAGCAATTGTTTCATCGATAGATGGCTCAGGTACATCTATCTTCTGGAAACGACGTGACAGTGCGCGGTCTTTCTCGAATATTCCGCGGTATTCCTGGTAAGTCGTGGAACCAATAAAGCGAATCGCTCCCGTGCCAAGTACAGGCTTAAGTAGATTCGAAGCATCCATGGCACCACCCGATGCAGCACCCGCCCCTATGATGGTATGAATCTCATCGAGAAACAAAATAGCCTTACCATCCTTATCTTTTAGTTCGCCGAGAACGGCTTTAAACCTTTTTTCAAAATCGCCACGGTATTTTGTTCCGGCCAGCAAAGCACCAAGATCAAGTGCGTATATGGTATTGTCCGCAATCACGGCCGGAACCTTTCCATCAACAATTAGACTTGCCAGACCTTCAGCCATGGCTGTTTTACCGACACCGGCTTCACCGACATAGAGCGGATTATTTTTTCTGCGACGACAGAGTATCTGCAGGGTGCGTTCGATTTCAAAATCACGCCCGATCATCGGATCAATCCGCCCTTCCCTGGCCTCATCATTGAGGTTAATAGCGTATAATTCCAGTGCAGTCTTTCTGGTTTCAGTTTCACCGCCTTCGACGTCTTCACCTGGCAGGGGCCCAAATTCCATATCATCGTCACGACTAACGCCGTGAGAGATATAGCTGGTCACATCAAGTCGGGTAATATCCTGCTGATTAAGGAAATATACGGCGAAAGACTCTGCTTCTGAAAAAAGTGCCACCAGTACATTGGCGCCATTAACCTCTTTTCTGCCTGAGCCCTGAACATGCAGGATTGCACGCTGAATAACGCGCTGAAAACCCAGTGTCGGTTGGGTTTCGTTCTCACTTTCCGATGGCAGCACAGGTAAAGTCGTATCGATAAACTCTTCCAGTAAGGCACGCAGCTTGTTCCGGTCACAGCCGACTGCCTGCAGTACTGAAGACGCGCTCTGATCCTCCAGCAGGGCCAGCAGTAAATGCTCTACCGTGATGTACTCGAAATGACGGGCGCGTGCCGTTTTAACAGCATCATTCAAGGTTTGTTCAAGTTCTACAGATAGCATCTCTTACTCTCACATCATTCCTGTCATTCGTCCAGATTATCGGGTTCCATTTCACATTGCAGCGGATGCTGCCCCTGTTGGGATAGATCCATCACCTGGCGTACTTTAGTCTCAGCAATCTCCCGGGTAAAGACACCGCAGACACCGAAGCCTTTGGTGTGCACATGCAACATGATTTGCGTTGCCGCATCATGGTCTTTACGGAACACACTTTGCAGCAACATGATAACAAAATCCATGGGAGTGTAGTCGTCATTGATCAGCAGAACCCGGTACATACCCGGTCTTTTGAGCACCGGCTTTGCTTCCTGTAAAGCAAGCCCATCTCCTAATTTATGGTCTTCGTCTGTCATTACATTAATATAGGCCTTTTCGTCTATTTTCCAAGGGGAACCCCTACATATTAGCGATAATTGCGTCACCGAAGCCGGAACAACTGACTTTCGATGCATTGTCCATCAGGCGTTCAAGGTCGTAGGTGACTGTGCCGGCCTGAATCGCACCTTCGATACCCTTTATAATCAGATCTGCCGCTTCATCCCAGCCCATGTGTCGCAACATCATTTCCGCTGACAAAATTAGCGAACTTGGATTCACCTGATCCTTACCTGCATATTTTGGCGCTGTGCCGTGAGTTGCCTCGAAAATTGCAATCTCATCAGACAGGTTTGCACCCGGTGCCAGCCCGATACCACCAACCTGTGCCGCCAGTGCATCGGAAATATAATCACCATTCAGGTTCATCGTGGCTATCACATCATATTCTTTCGGTCGCAGCAGAATTTGCTGCAAAAAGGCATCAGCGATGACATCCTTGATAATGATCTCTTTGCCTGTTTTTGGGTTTGTCATACAGCACCAGGGGCCGCCATCTATCTCAGTTGCACCGAATTCCTTCTTCGCCAACGCATAGCCCCAGGTCTTAAATGCACCTTCGGTAAATTTCATGATATTACCTTTATGCACCAGGGTAAGAGAATCCCGATCCTGATCAATGACGTACTGTAATGCCCGACGAACCAGGCGCTCAGTACCTTCCTGCGAAATCGGTTTAATACCAATACCGGATGTCTCGGGGAAACGAATCTTACTGACCGACATCTCCCTGCGCAGGAAATCAACCACCTTTTTCACTTCCTCACTGCCGGCTTCCCACTCGATCCCGGCATAGATATCCTCGGAGTTCTCTCGGAAAATCACCATTTCTGTATCCTGAGGGCGCTTCAAGGGGCTAGGCACACCCTGAAAATAGCGCACTGGACGCAAACAGACATAAAGATCCAGATCCTGGCGTAATGCGACATTGAGTGAACGGATCCCACCACCAACAGGTGTTGTCAACGGCCCCTTAATTGACACAACATACTCTCTGGCAGCAGCCAGCGTTTCAGCAGGCATCCAGTTATCGCCACCATAGGTAGCAACCGCCTTCTCACCAGCGAAGATCTCCATCCAGGCTATTGCTCGATCGCTATCGTATGCCTTTGCAATCGCCGCATCAATAACCTTGCGCATGACAGGGGTGATATCAACACCAATGCCGTCACCCTCAATGTAAGCAATTATGGGCCTGTCAGGCACATTCAGGCTGCCATCAGTATTCAGCGTAATCTTCTCACCGCCTGCGGGCAGTTCTATCTTTTCATATGACATTTGTACTCCAGTACTCTATTTAGGGGACGCAGGTGCAAAAAATCCTTCATTTAACCGTAATTCTCACGATTTCCACGCCAAATGTCCATCGCTGAACTCTGTATTTTGCTATGCCACCATAGGTGCAATATACTAGTCTGTTAGAATTAACGTGTAGTAAAAATTATAAAACCCTGTGGAGGATAAAAATGAAATCATTCAAACAAAGCGTCCTGGCACTGTTAATCGCGCTGGGTCTGGTCGCGTCAGGCATCACCCATGCCGCATCAAAACCTGTTGTTGGCATCGCTGACTTTAAGAAATCAGTTAGCATCGGCTGGTGGGGCGGTCAGATGGGCAGGGATATGGCTGATATGCTTGCTAACGAATTAATGGGCACAAAGAAATTCAAGGTCGTCGAACGACAGAAACTTGGTGCAGTAATCTCTGAGCAAGATCTGGCTGCCAGTGGCAGAATCAAAAGAGGAACTGGAGCCAAAACAGGTGAACTTACCGGTGCCCAATACTTGATAACAGGAACTGTGACCTCGTATCAAGAGGACGTTGCCGACACCGGTGGTGGCCTGAGCTTCAAAGGCATATCCATAGGCGGCAGTAAAGGCAAGGCCTACATAGCTGTTGATCTGAGGGTAATCGATACAACAACCGGTGAAGTTGTAGATAGTCGTACGGTTGAAGCAAACTCAAGCAAAGGGGGGCTGCGTCTGGGCTTCTTCAAAAACGGGCTGGGAGGTAACTTTAACACCAAGAAAAAAACACCAGCCATGAAGGCCGTTCGTGCAGTTATCATGGAAATATCGGAATATCTCGCCTGCTCAATGGTTAAAAAAGACAGCTGTATAAACGATTACGATGCTAAAGAAACCCGTCGCAGAGAAAACACTAAAGGCGCAATTACCCTCGAATAAACCGCATTTAAGCTTTTAGGCTGCCTCTCTACAGGCAGCCAGTGGCGGTTTGTAATGATAATACAGAGCAGGAACAAGGGCGTTTATTCAAATGTCATAAATGCACCTGGATCAAAATTTATACAGGTTTTTCATGCCATCAGGCCATACTGGCTGTTATTGCTGTTTACCAGTATAGCGGTCATTGGCCTGATTTTTTTAGCACATGGCAAAGGCTCAATCTCAGCCCGAAAGAATTAAATCAAAATGGCTTTGAAGAAAAAGTGCTTAAAGTTATCCGGAAATATGATATTCCACCGGATCGTATTGAATTTGAGATTACAGAACGCCTGGTTATCAGCAATCTCGAAAATACCATTGAGAAAATGCTGAAAATGAAGCAACACGTCTTCCGTTTTTCAGTTGATGACTTTGGTACAGGATATTCTTCACTCGCCTATCTGAAAGAGCTGCCTATAAATCGCCTTAAAATTGACCGTTCTTTCATCTGTGATGTTACTGAAGACCGCAACGATGCGACCATCGTCGAAACAATAATTTCCATGTCTCATCACCTTGGCCTTGAAGTCGTAGCAGAAGGCGTAGAAACTCAGGAACAGCATTTTTTCCTTAGCCAGCATGCCTGTGATATCTTCCAGGGATATTATTTCAGCGAGGCCCTGATAGCATCAGAAATCACCATGTTTGACTTGCAGCACAACAAAGAAAATCTGCAGTAGAATAACCCCTGGCGAAACACTTTAGCTCCTGCGACAAAGCATTCATTACACAAATGGCAACTTCAGTATTTCTTGGACTCTCAGGCGGTGTAGATTCTGCTGTTGCAGGATTGTTACTGAAACAACGGGGCTACAATGTCACCGCCGTTTTCATGAAGAACTGGGAAGAAGATGATACAGAGGATTACTGTGCGGCGACTGAAGACCTGGCAATAGCGAAAGAAGTCGCCGACATACTGAATATCCCATTACTCACAGTTAACTTCGCAACAGAATACTGGGACAGGGTATTTGAGCACTTTCTGCAGGAATACCGGGCCGGCAGGACACCTAACCCCGACGTATTGTGTAATCGTGAGATAAAATTCAAGGCCTTTCTGGATTATGCACTGGATCATGGTGCAGGCACGATCGCAACCGGTCATTATGCTGATACGCATCAGTGCCATGGCAGTGCATATCTTGGCAAAGCAGCAGACAAAGACAAGGACCAGACCTATTTCCTTTATGCCATCGGTCAGTATGCGCTGGCACATAGTCTTTTCCCGCTCGCCACATTACAGAAAAATGCGGTAAGGGAGCTGGCACGTAGCAACAAACTGCCCAACTACAACCGAAAGGACAGCACTGGCATATGTTTCATCGGCGAACGACGTTTTCGCGATTTTCTGGCGCAGTACCTTCCTGCCCAGCCTGGTGACATCCAGCAACTTGGCGGCCCAGTTATCGGGCAACATCGGGGCCTGATGTACTACACGATCGGCCAGCGCCAGGGACTTGGTATTGGTGGCCCGGGGGAACCATGGTTCGTCGTCAGTAAAGATATGGAAAACAACATCCTCTACGTTGTTGAAGGCAAAAATCACCCTGCACTGTTCCAGTCCAGTCTGGTAGCTGATGAATTACACTGGATAGCCAACCAGCCTCCAGTCCTGCCACTCAGCTGTACATCCCGTATTAGACACCGGCAAGCTGAACAAAACTGTCGACTTTCTGAAATAGATGATGGATGTATCAGGGTCGACTTTGAGCAACCACAAAGAGCTATAGCAACGGGTCAGTCTGTGGTCTTTTATGAAGGGGCCTTGTGCCTGGGCGGTGGCGTAATCAGTTCATCGCAGTAATACCGAAAATTACCCGAATCAGTTAATATTCAACATATGGGCACCTCTATTAATTCATGAATATTCATCTCACATACAAAATCGAGCAATCTTGAGTGATTCATATGAAGCTTTCCTCCTTAACCGCTATCTCCCCTATTGACGGCCGCTATGGCAGTAAAACTGTCGAACTGCGCCCTTTTGTCAGTGAATACGGTCTGATACACCACCGCATCATTATTGAAATTGAATGGCTCAAGGCCCTCTCTGCACACCCGAACATTCCAGAAGTCCCCATTTTTTCGCAAGGCGCAATGGATTTCCTTAATTCCATCAAAACGGGTTTCAATGAAACGGAAGCACAACGGATTAAAGATATCGAAAGCAGGATTAACCATGACGTCAAAGCCATCGAGTATTACATTAAGGAGAAACTGGAGGCCTTTGACGAACTGAATGCCATTTGTGAATTCGTCCATTTTGCCTGTACCTCTGAAGATATCAACAACCTTTCACATGGGTTGATGCTTAAAGGGGCGAACGAAAAAATTCTACTTCCTGCAATGGACAGTGTTATTGATACCATCACTGACCTTTCTCTACAGTATGCCAGCATCCCGATGCTGGCACGCACACATGGCCAGGCTGCGTCTCCAACAACGGTTGGCAAGGAACTGGCAAATGTCGTTGCCCGCCTGCGGCGGCAGCGACATCAAACGGCTACCAGTCCTTTGCTGGGTAAAATAAACGGTGCTGTCGGTAATTATAATGCCCATCTGGCTGCCTACCCGGACATTGACTGGGCCAGCTTCGCAGAAAACTTTGTGTTGTCATTGGGACTGGAATGGAACCCCTATACAACACAAATCGAACCCCACGATAATATCGCTGAACTGTTTGATGCTATAGCCCGTTTCAACACCATTATTCTCGACTTTGACCGTGACATCTGGGCCTATATTTCAATTGGCTATTTCAAGCAGAAAACTGTCCGCGGTGAGGTAGGCTCCTCAACCATGCCGCACAAAGTGAACCCCATCGACTTTGAAAATTCGGAAGGCAATATCGGCATCGCAAATGCTTTGTTGAATCATATGTCAGCAAAACTACCCGTCAGCCGCTGGCAGAGGGACCTGACCGATTCCACTGTGCTGCGTAACGAAGGTGTCGCACTGGCCTATTCACTACTGGCATGGAAATCAACCCTGCGCGGCTGCAGCAAACTGGAAGTCAATGAAGAAAAACTGGCAGCAGACCTGATGGCCAACTGGGAAGTCCTGGCTGAACCCATCCAGACGGTCATGCGACGCTATGGCATTGAAGAACCCTATGAAAAGCTTAAGGAGTTAACGCGTGGCAAGGGAATCAGTCAGGAAACACTGAAGAACTTTATTGAAAAACTGGATATACCTGAGTCAGCACGTAAGAGCCTGTTGGAGCTTACACCTGCCAGTTATACAGGCAATGCTGAGGAGCAGGCCAAGGGGATTAAAGGGAAATGAAGAAGTTCCAAGATCCAAGTTCCAAGATCCAAGATCCAAGTGTTTTTTTCGGAACTTGGAACTTGGAACTTGGAACTTGGATCTAATTATTCAACGAGAAAAAGGTCATGACAGAGAACAAAAATACCGACAGCGACAGATACCCGATAAATACACGGGAACAGGTATCCGAAACAAGCATACGCCTGATTAAGAAAGCCAGCCGCAGCATCAACATCCTGCTTTATGATTACGATGAAGTGCTCTTGCCTGGCAGTAAAATTGACGATCTGCTATCAACATTCATCCGTCAACATGAACGCTGTCGTTTCCAGTATCTCTGTTCCGAGAATGACATTCTTCGCGAACGTGGGGGAAAGCTGATCCAGTTGGCGAGGAAATTTAGTACTTTCATCAAACTGCGTCAGCTGCCGGATGACCTGCAGTCCATCCAGGAACAGTTTATCGTTATTGATGGAAACACCAGTATGATTACACAGGATCATAGATCCTACGACTATTATGCCCGTTTCAATGATCGCGCCAGGGCACATAAACTGAACAACCGCTTTGAAGAATTATGGCAGCGTTCAGAACCTGTTCCGGGTGTTCATGTTACGGGATTATGAAAATCAGACAAAAGACTAAAGACTAAGGACAAAGGGAACATCAAAACCGAAATGATTTTTTATCTTTTGTCCTTAGTCTTTTGTCCTTAGTCTATTACCCATGACCAGAACAATACCAATTCTGATACTGGCCTCTCTTCTCCTTTCCAGCTGCCAGCAAACACAGACTATTCAGCATTCAAAGGCAGAAGCGGCAAGCCGGGTCGCCAGGAGCATGATCGGACAACCCTATCGCTACGGTGGACAGTCTCCCGGTGGCTTCGATTGCAGCGGACTGGTCTGGTACAGCTATAAGAAAGTTGGCGTGAAAACTGCCCGCACTACAAAAGAACTAAGAAAGCAGGCAAAAAAGATATCCCGCAAAAAATTACGGGCCGGTGACCTGGTTTTCTTTAAAGGCTGGGTGCGCACCAATCATGTGGGGATATATATTGGTGATGGTCGCTTCGTCCATGCCCCGTCTTCAGGGAAAAAAATCAAAATAGACCGGCTGGATACGGGGTATTGGGATGATCATTTTAAATCGGCGGGTCGGATTGTAAATTAATGATAAAAGACTAAGGATGAAAGAAAAAACTGCTGCAGACTTACCCTGTCCTTGATCCTTAGTCTTTAGTCTTTAGTCTTTAGTCTTTAGTCTTTAGTCTTTAGTCTTCATAAATTCATCAACTCCTCAGCCATCGCCGCAAACTGCTTGCGCCTGTACAAAAACTGTAAGCGTCCACCCCCAAGCTGCTCCCACAACACTGCCGCTCGTGTACCGGCTAATAACAAACAGCGAATTCGATTAACGATGTCGTTCTGCTGCAGAAAATCTGGGTTGCCCTTCACAATTATCCGGGGCTGCAAAGTGCTTATGGTTTCACTGTAGATATCAGCAAAGCGAGCAAGCAGGGTGGAATTGATACCTGAGTCTTGTTGCATAAATTCAAAATAGTCCTTCTGGCGCTGTACGCTCTGGATAAGTGTGCTTAATTGCTCAAGTAACTCCGGTCGACGCAGCATTTTATGGGTCAAATGCATCAGACTGAGTACGTATGCCAGGATTGTCAGACTGGTTTCAGTTTTATCACTGCCGGCAAAATCGGCTAATGTCCTCAGCCCAAGCGAAACACCTCCTGTTCCTGAGAAGACTGACGGCACATCATCGGCATCTATCTTAAACAGACTTTCAATGCTGCTGTGTATAGCACCTTCTTCTGCTCTACCAATTGTCGCCAGTTGATGCACCAGTGTCGCTGACTGAAAAATACCTGCCAGTGCAAGTGTCCGATCTGTCAACGATGAGGTCATCAGCTTGTCTGTACCGGAATATTTTCATTTTCCGGTTTTTCCTTAATGGACTTCCAGTCTATACGCTCCATCAGATAGCAGAGACAATCCATTCGGATAATATTGGCATCATCTGTCAGCATGGCAGGCATCACTGGCACTGTAAGTTTATAGTCTTCACCGTCACGGGTGAAAAATTCTGCAGATCGATCCTTTCCATGTTTATCCCAGGCCTCAAGGAAGGCATCTGAGCCTTCTTTTATTCGACAAAATCGCTCGCCGCTGGCGATTTCAGAAAAGTTCATCGAAGTAAGGTTTTTACTGAACACTATATCTGTCCCATCATCCATGCCTGCACCATTAAAAGCGAAACTGTAAGTACTGGGTATTTTGATTATGGAAACAAGCTGGTACAAATCCATGTCATGTTCCACCAGCGGACGTTCAGGAAAGTGTGATAGATGCAAACAGGCATCAATATATTCTACCGCACATGCAACCCCATGCTGATCTCCCGGCAGTCCGCATTCCAGGGTTACCGCTGGGCAAAACTCTGACATACCCCAGGTACTGGTGGTGTCCGGTTTAACCGTATAGACAACAGTACGATTAAACAGCGTAGCCAGATGATAAAAGTTCTTTTCGTGCCTGCAGATGATGGCGAAATGGGGGTTTTTACCTGAATTATTATGGACATCAACAGCGGCAAAGACCTGCCGCTCAGACACCTCCTTCATTACCTGATGTGTCATCTGATGCTCAGGGGTGTCACCATAGCCCCAGATACGATTGTAATCCGGCTGGCCTGGCAGGGTGCGTAGATTCTGTTCTGCTGCGGCGACGTTACCGATAAAAATAGACAGCGAACGCGGCAGTTCTCTGTCCTGATAGCGATGTAATATCTGCTGCATCACCAACAGGCCGGTATACTCATTGCCGTGTAACATAACACTCAGGAACAGACTATCTTTACGATTGCCTTCAAGATGGATTAATACAGGCCCACCAAGCAGATCAAACAGGCCTGCTGAATCGACCTCCAGCAAACCGTCAGGTACCTGATGCAATACCCTGAAACCTAAATCGACCATTCGTGCACCGGCTTGAAAGACTGTTGATTTTTGATATATGCCTCGGTCATTTCCTGCATACTACACTTGTGATGATATAAATAGTTACGCTGCCAGTTTGCACCATTCTGCCCTGATTCAACACGTGCCTTGATGACACCGAGTAAGTTTTCGATGTCAGTGTCGTCTATAGCCAGTGTTGCCAGACCTGATCGTGCGTAGGGTAACAGGTGATTCGTCAGTAATTCGCCCACATTCAGCTTTCCTATACCGGGCCAGCAGATATCAGCATCGAGTCCGCGCTCAGCAACAGTGTAAAAATCACCTTTTACCTGACTAAAACTGAGCTGTGATTCCGGAGCATCCTTTTCATTGGCCAGGCTTACAACCAGACCATAATAAAGTGCGGCATTCGCAATCATGTCAATGATAGTTGGGCCGGCAGGCACTACCCGTTGTTCAATACGCAAATGATAACCTGCGTCATCGACACCTATCAGTGGGCGGTTCCAGCGCCAGATGGTGCCGTTATGCAGTCGCAGATGCCACAGATTTTTCTCATCCCCATCATTTAAGGTGGGCAACAATACAGGATACAGGGCAATATTTTCCTCAAACAGCTCAAACACTGACTCTTTACACCAGTCGTGGCCGAAGGTGGCTCGTGAATGACCGGTATGGCCTGTGATGACACTCTCTTTTTCAGTATTTACCGCTTGCTCAAACAGGGGTATGCGTGACTCCGACCACAGATCCCTGCCGAAAAGAAAAGGGGAATTTGCTGCGGCCGCAAGCAATGGAGCCGATGTGAGAACTGAAGCATTGTAGTAACGAACTGCATGCTCTGGCTTAACCTGCAAATGGATCTGAAATGATGTTGCCGCTGCTTCCAGCATGACATCATAATGACTGCTTTGCAGATGATCACGACCGCTGATGTCGAGCCGGATTGGAAGACCACGACGTAGTTTGAGTATCTGTTCATTGAGTGCACGGTAGCGCTCCACCTCAGACATATTGGCCATCGTCAGATGCGCATCATCAAGCACTGGCAGTGTCCCCATCATGGCAAGACGGGTATCCAGCGTTGCCGCTGTCTCTATGCATGACTGCCACAGACTGGATAAATCCGACTGCATCAGGCTCAGTACTTTTCCCCGCAATTCATGTGGTTCGGAGTTCAGTTCCACATTAAATCGTGACAGCTCGTGGACAACCAGAGGATTCGACAAACGATTAATAAATACCTGATTGACGGGTGCCGGTTGCGTTGTCCGGTCTAACAGCCAGGCTTCCAGCTCGTAACCACCGACCGCATGGCTGGATATGAACGCACTGTTATCAAACAGCCCGTGCAACAGGGCTGTTTCATGTATAAGCCTGTGCTGAAATTTCTCGAAGTCAGCGCTTGTGTACTCTGATTTTTCAATTTCCTGACCCATGTTGATATCTTCTCACAGGGCATAATTTCTTTACAGGTTGTTAATTATTTAATCTGCATCGTTGATTGTTTAAGCTTCATGTGCGAATGAATTCGCACCTACAGATTCAAAACATCAATGAAAAAGAAAATGATTGTAGGTCCGAATTTATTCGGACAAATTCTAAATGCAATCCAGACATTAATTCACTGTCAGCCACTTACTACTTCGTTGAAAAATGCAGACTCTTTCTCCAGTGCATCAATACGGGTTTCAAGATTTCTGAAACCATGACCCTCCCCCGGGTACTCAATATATTGATGATAAATCCCACGGGCCTGCAGACTCTTTACCAGTTCACGAGAAAGCTCGGGTGGAACCACTTTATCTTCAAGTCCCTGAAAAATAATCATCGGACACTTTAATGACGCCAGATCATGCAATGGCGAACGGTCATAATACGGGCTACCCGGCAAATCTGATTCCAAACCATGATACGGTGCAGCAAGTAAGCCGTCGAGATAATGGGCTTCGAATTTATGGGTAAACTCCATCAGGGTCACCAGATTGCCGATACCGTAATAGCAGGCTCCCGCACAGAATAGATCGGGGAAAAGTGTCAACGCCCGCAATACAAGGTAGCCACCGGCACTGCCACCGCGAATACAGATCTGTCGCGGATGGGCAAGTTTCTGCTCTATTGCATATTCGACTGCATTGGCCACATCCAGGCTGTCCATCAAGCCCCATTGCCCCTGCAATGACTGGCGGTAGCTTCGACAATAACCTGTGCTGCCCCGGTGATTTACATCGAGTACGGCAAAACCACGTCCGGTCCAGTATTGACGTTGATAATTCAGCGCACTGTCGCAGCGTGATGTAGGACCACCATGTACCATCACCAACAGCGGCGGCTTGTCGCCTTCTGGGGCCAAAAAAAGGTGATTTTTCGGTGGGTAATACCAGGCATGCGAACACTCGCCATCAGATGTAGGATAGGATAGATGTTGTGGAACACTGATGTCGACATCATCCAGCAGTGGTTCAGCCGGAAACCAGTTAGTTATTTCTTTGTTTTCTGTTGAACAGATATGCACCGCTGTTGCTCGGCTAAAACTGGCCGCCGCATAGACTACCGACCCCTGCCCTGCAGGTGAAAGTTGAGACAGACCTGTCGAATGTTCATCATCGAACACACTGACTGTAGAATGTAAGAGATCAATCTCGACCAGCTGATCGCTGCCATCCCGGGTTCGAACTGCAATAATCCGCTCTTCATCCAGCACAACATAACGCTGTTGACCAAATATCCAGTGTGCTTCACCAAACTCACCGTCATCATTAGTAATGCGCTCAATCGACTGTCCATCCCAGGCATATAAATCCCAGCAATCTGCTTGTAAACCCCGTTCATTATCCCGGCCATCCAGTGCAAAGAAAAGTCGCCCGGTCGGTGAGTATTGCAATTGACAAATCGCGCATTCAGTACCACCAGCGATGGTTTTTATTGAAGATGGCCCTACAGACAGGCTTCCGTGATCATCCTGCAAGATCCCAGTCTTTAGCAGACTGCCATCCCAGGGCATCTGCGGATGGTTCCATTCTATCCAGGCGAGCTGTGAGCCATCCGGCGAGATGACAGGGTTGGTATAAAAGTCCGCGCCGCTGACCAGTGGATAAGGCCTGGCAGGTAATTTTGCATGCAGTGACAACGCACACAGAGAGTTCTCATTTTCGTCATCCTTTACTGGATGCTCCTGTACGAAAATTAGATTTTTGCCATCCATTGTCAGCTGGAAATCGATAGCCATGTCCTGACTGTCTGCTACAGTCAGCGCCTCAGGCGAGGCCAGTGGAGAAAGTTTCTGTCTGTATATTCGTCGGTCGATATCGTTACTGAACCAGACATGCTCCTCAGCTAGCAGGAAGGCCTTGCCGCCGTATTCATGCACCCGACTGCGTATATTAAATCCATCATGTGTCAGGATTTCTTTTGTTCCATCAGGCTGCTGTCTGGCCAGTACACAGCGACCGCCTTCGGCTGCCCGTTGCTCAAGGTAGTAAAACTGTTCCTTATAAAATGCAGGATACTGCGGTGGGGATGGCTGTGAATAGAACTGTCGCGGATCCAGGCTTGCCTGCCACTGAAGGAATGGGAGTATTTCTACAGGCAATTCAGATATAACTCTTTTCAGATGCGAATTAATCGGATAATTAATCGGCGAATCAATTGATTGAAATTGCTACTTCAATCACATGACAGACCCTGTCAACTTGCAGCTCTGTCATATCGGGGAAGACAGGCAGAGAAACCACTTCGTTACCCAGAGCGACTGAGACTGGGAAATTATCGGCACTGTATTTCAGATGTTGATAAACCTCCTGCAAGGCCAACGGAACAGGATAGCAGGTCGAATTACCTATAGCGTTCTCCATCAGCGCCTGCCGTATTGTGTCTACTTTTGTGCTGCGGATGGTATAGAGATTAAAGGCATGCGAGCCATGTTCGGGGCGGATGGGGCAAATAATACCCAGTTTTGCCAGCCTTTTATCATACATGCCAGCAATACGCTGGCGTGAAGCAATATTTTCGTCCAGTTTTTTCAGCTTGAGACGCAGCAGAGCCGCCTGCACTTCATCAAGACGACTATTCATGCCGATTTCATCATGCTGGAAAGCGGCGGCTGCACCATGGTTGCGCAATTTTCGAACGGCTTCTGCAATCTCATCACTGTCAGTAGTCAGCAATCCACCATCACCATAACAACCCAGCACCTTGGTCGGATAAAAACTGAAACAACCGGTGTGGCCCATGCTACCGACACGTTGCCCATCATGCTGCGCACCGAATGCCTGTGCAGCATCCTCTACCACTGCAAGATCATATTTTTCTGCTATGGCGTTAATGGCGGTCATGTCAGCCGGATTACCAAAAAGATGGACCGGTATAATGGCACGGGTTTTTTCCGTTACGGCCTGTTCAACAAGCACTGGATCTATATTGAAACTATCGACTTCAATATCGACAAATACAGGCCTGGCACCAACCATATCGATGACTTCAGAAGTAGCAAAGAAGGTGTAAGGTGTGGTAATCACCTCGTCACCCGGACCAATTCCCAGCGCACGCAAGGACAGATACAGGGCATCCGTCCCATTTGCTACGCCGATGGCATACCGGCAGCCGATAAACTCGGCCACCTCTTTTTCAAAGGCATGAACATTCGGCCCCAGTATCCAGCTGCCGTGCGCGCCGTCTTCTGAAATCATGGCGAACCACTCATCTTTAAGAACATTGAATTCCTTACTCAGGTCAAGATAAGGCACACCTTCAGGTTTTGTCATATTATTATTACTATTCCGAATTGCCTGCTTTTATGATGTCTGTCACCTGCATGGCGACACGCAGGGCCTCCATGCCGTCCTCCCCACTCACCAGCGGATCACCACCTTCGCGGACGACATCAATAAAATTATCCAGTTCGGCATCCAGTGGTTGACTGGGTATAATGTTGTGGGTCTCATAGACGATCTCGGGGAAATTCTGACCGTCAGGAATATCGCCCGGGTACGCAACTTCTAGTTGTTGATCGACAAAATTAATAGCCCTGTAGCTGTTTCGACCGAACACCCTGATACGCCTGAATTTCCTGCTGGATACCCGACTTGCCGTGACATTGGCAACGGCACCGTTGGTAAATTCCAGTCGGGCATTGGCGATGTCGACATGATCAGTCAGCACCGGTGTACCGGTAGCCGAAATGGAAGTCAGCTTTTTACCCACCAGTGACAGGACAATATCGATATCATGAATCATCAGGTCGGTAACCACATCAACATCGGTTGCCCGTTCGACAAACGGTCCGAGTCGGTGTGCTTCGATGAACCGAGGTTCATTTACATGGTTGGCCAGCGCCATAATGCCGGCATTAAAGCGTTCAAGATGTCCGATCTGCAGCGTAGCACCATGCCTGCGCGCTGCTTCTACTATCGCCCTGGCATCCTCCAGAGTTGATGCTACGGGTTTCTCCAGCAGCATATGAATGCCATTTTCAAGATAAGGAACTGCAACCTGTCTATGTGCGGAAGTTGGCACGACTATACTGACAACATCGACTTCATCCAGCAGATCCGTTGGATCGTAATAGGCTCTGGTATCATATTCACCGGCAACCCGGTCTGCCGTCTCACGATCCGTATCGACAACACCAACCAGTTCTACACCGGGCATATCGTTGTAGATACGTGCATGAAAGCGGCCCAGATAACCGACACCGATAACCCCTACGTGTAATGCTTCGTTCATAATCTGACACTTACCTGTAGGCGGCTCATGATAAGCTTTGTCTCCAGTAGAAAAATCATATCAGTCCATTTTAATCGATTTCGCGCTCCAGGCAACCTAGGGTGCCTCTATAAATCCATGAATAACTATTCAGGTGCCTAAAGATGAACAGTGCTCAAGATTCCCGCAAGGTACTGATCACGGGTTGCTCCAGCGGTATCGGCCTTGCCATAGCAACCGGCCTGCATAAGCGTGGCTACCAGGTCTATGCCAGTGTGCGAAAGAAACAGGATGTGGAGAAAATCAGGCAACTCGGGCTGAATTGCGTACAGCTGGATCTGGCAGATGCTAATTCAATACAGCAGGCAGTATACTGGGTTCTGGAACAAACTGATAATCAGCTGTACGCACTCATCAATAACGGTGCCTACGGCCAACCTGGCGCTGTCGAAGACCTGAGTACTGACATATTGCGTCGCCAGTTTGAAACAAACCTGTTCGGTACACACGAACTGACACGCCTTCTTATCCCAACCCTGAGACAGCAACCGCGCAGCCATATCATTCAGATCAGCTCAATGCTGGGATTTATCTGTCTGCCCTACCGCGGTGCCTACAATGCCAGTAAATATGCTCTGGAAGCACTGACCGATACCATGAGACTGGAGCTCGCCAGCAGCGGAGTATATATAAGCCTGATCGAACCCGGCCCTGTCGTCAGCCATTTTCGGAAAAATGCCTACAGAGCATTTACCTCAGCGATCAATCCCGAAAACAGTATTCAAAAAGTCGCCTATCAAAAAGAAATAAAGCGTTTCCAGTCAGACAAGCCGGTTCCCTTCACCCTGCCTGCCGATGCGGTACTGGAAAAAGTTATCCATGCGCTGGAAAGCAGAAAACCCCGCATTCGCTACCCCGTGACCAAACCTGCTCACGTGTTTAAATTCCTGAAACGTATTCTGCCCGATAGATGGATGGATGCGATTTTGATTTATGCTTCAGGACACAAGAAAAAACTTTAATTTTTTATAACCGCAGAGGACGCTGAAGTACGCAGAGGTTTTTTTTGAAAATAGCGGATTTCAAATGTAGGTGCGAATTCATTCGCACAAGACGGTTGAAAAGGAGTTTTTTTCACGATATTGTCCGAATGAATTCGGACCTACAAACGGGGCATCCGATAGTAATTGAAAATACATAAAAACCTCTGCGTACTTCAGCGTCCTCTGCTGTTAAATAAAAACCTGATCAATCCAGTACATAAGAAACCAGCCCATCTGCAAGTTTGGGCTCGAACCAGGTAGATTTGGGTGGCATAACTTTGCCTGCATCGGCAACTGCCATCAGTTCATCCAGGCCGGTAGGGTGAAGAGAAAAGGCCACTGCCATTTCACCACTGTTGACACGTTTCTCAAGCTCGCCCAGGCCGCGTATACCACCGACGAAATCAATGCGTATATCACGCCTTGGATCGTTGATGTTGAGGATAGGGGCTATCAGATTGCTATCCAGCATTTGAACATCCAGTTTTTCTACTGAATCTACGGAGGTCGTCAGATCATCATGTATCGACAGGCGATACCACTGCCCATCAAGGTACATGCCGTAGAGCCCTTTACTATCCGGCTTAACCGCTGCTGCAGCTTTTTCAATGTCGAAGCTTTCACCAACCTGTGACAGGAATTCTTCTTTCGATAAGCCATTCAGGTCTGCAATTACCCGGTTATAATCAATAATCTCCACCTGATCATCAGGAAACAGTACCGCCAGGAAATACTTGCAGGAGCGGTTTCCAGCAACATTATATTCATTCATCGCACAAACTCGGCTGGCCGCTGCAGAACGATGATGTCCATCAGCGATATACAAATAATTCAGGTGGCTGAATACCTCATCAAACTGTGCAAGCTGCTGGGCATCATCAACCACCCAGAAGCGGTGTCGCACACTATCATCGGAGGTTAAATCATAGACCGGTACCTCAGATTTTTTTTGTTCTACCAGTTGATCTACATCGTCTCGTTGCCGGTAGGTCAGAAATACCGGGCCGGTCTGTGCGTGCAATGCCCTGATCTGATTGACACGATCATCCTCTTTTACCGGCCGGGTAAATTCATGCTTCCGAATGATGTTTTTATCATAGGCTTCAATTGATGCAGCTGCCGCTATGCCGGTTTGCACATGTTCACCCATGGTCAGCTCGTAGATATAATAACAGGGCTTATCATCACGAATAAGAATCCCCTCATCAATCATATTCGCAAAGTTTTCCGCACCACGCTGGTAGACGGACTCATCATAGGGGTCTGTTCCTTGCGGCAGGTCTATCTCCGGTTTGGAAACATGCAAAAAGCTCCAGGGTTTATTTCTGGCAAGTTCACGTGCTTCAGCAGTATTGACGACATCATAGGGTGGCGCGACCACATCAGCCACCCTGCCGGCAACAGGCCGCAGGCCTCGAAATGGCGAAAGAAGCTTCATATTTTCAGACCCGGTTCCTGATATTATTTGATCTTTTAAAATCTACAAAAACAGGCATTATACAAGATTGTTTTCTCTGAGATGAGCGTAATATACTGCGCACTAATTAATGATATCCTGAAGGGTATCTAGAATAATCAACTTCTGGAGTCACTGCATGACAGAGCCGATTTCGAGAACCGATCAGATTCGACAGTTTCACGCACAATTTATCAATGCCGTCGCTGAGGCCTGCATGAAACCGGACGAATATAATCAACTGGAGCCATTGCTGAAACAGGCAGAACAGGCCGGATGGAAAGACCTGGTTTCCGTTATTCGTAAAATCTATACCGGACAGAGAGAGACCGGCATGCTGGAAATACTGGATGAAGAAGACCACGTGATTGCCAGTAGTATCCTGCAGGGGATACAAAACCCCGCCACCCTGCCCGATCTGGAACAGAAGCCGGATGGCTCAATGGCCGCACCCGGCCTGGCATCAATGATACAGGCGGCCGCCACTGGCAAT
The DNA here is from genome assembly GCA_002897635.1 of bacterium BMS3Abin11. NCBI lineage: Bacteria > bacterium BMS3Abin11. The sequence goes on from BDTD01000029.1 coordinate 28,133, forward strand.
GCTCCTGCCCTGTCTCTGCTAGGAAACATGGGAGAACAAATGTCAAAAGTGGGTGGGGAAATGTCCCGGATTTCGGGGATCTTCCACCGCCTGGTTAATGGTGAACGTGATCCAGATACATTAACAAAAGGCATGGCCAAGCAGGCGGAGGAGCTAACACTGTCTATTCTGGAAGAGCTGGGGAAACTTGAAAAGCATTGAGTGTCCTCAATTTGTGATTCAGTGCGTCATTTAGAAATATGTTGTAGGTTCGAATTCATTCGGACACAGAACTTCGATCATTCTCTCCTGTGCGAATGAATTCGCACCTACAATAAAGCAGCCGGTAGAAACCATTCTAACCATCAACAATGGCCCTGTTAATTGAAACCATATAAATCGCGCCTACCCGCTGAATGGGAACACCAGAGCGGTATCCTTATCAGCTGGCCGACGAACTCTACAGACTGGTGCGATAATCTGGCAGATGCTGAAGCCACCTATGTTGAGCTCACTAAATTAATTGCCCAGAATTGCCATGCATATATCTGCTGTGACAATTCAGATACCCGGCAGCATGTCCAGCAATGCTGTAATAAGGCAGGCATACCCTCTGAACGGTTTGAGCTCTTTACCATTCCTTATGATGACACCTGGACAAGGGATTACGGACCGATAAGCCTGGTCAGGGAAAACGACGTAGTGTGGTTGAATTTTAAATTCAATGCCTGGGGCAATAAACACCCGCATCAACAGGACAATCTTCTCACTTCATTGCTACACCAGCAGTTCAGCCCAAAAAGAGTCCTTGAAACCATCAATTTCGTCCTTGAAGGCGGCAGTATAGAGTGCGATGGCGATAACACTGTCATAACGACCAGTCTTTGCCTGCTGGATCCGGCACGAAACTCAGGCCTGTACCACAACACTGCCATTGTTCTAGATAGTGACGGAAGTCTGGCGGACTGCTATCGCAAAATGCACATCCCTGATGACCCCGGTTATTATGAAAAATACTATTTTGCGCCCGGAGATACAGGATTCAAGCCGATTAGAACCAGTCTCGGCAACATTGGTGTTCTGCTGTGCTGGGATCAATGGTTTCCCGAAGCGGCACGATTAATGGCTCTCGCTGGTGCAGAGTTACTGGTCTACCCAACCGCTATAGGCTGGGATCCAGCCGATAATGAAACAGAGCAACAAAATCAGCTGGACAGCTGGATAACGGTTCAGAGTGGTCATGCCATCACTAATGGCATACCATTGCTGACAGCTAACCGACATGGGCTTGAAATTGATCCATCCGGTAATACTAAAGGAATCAACTTCTGGGGAAACAGCTTTATCTGCGGTCCACAGGGTGAAATACTGTCACAGGCCGGTGCCAGCAAAGACTGTCTACTACAGACTGAAATTAACTTAAACTACTGTGAAAGAATTAGACAGACCTGGCCATTTCTGCGCGACCGACGAACTGATGCCTATGCAGGACTTAGCCAACAATTTCTTGATGATTAACTGGAGAATAAAATGACTGATTGCCTGTTCTGTAAAATGGTAAATGGCGAGATCAAGCCCGATGCTGTCTATGAAGATGATGACATACTGGCATTTAATGACATTAACCCCAGGGCCCCAACACATATCCTTATCATTCCAAAAAAACATATCGCCACTCTTAATGATGTGGAAGAATCTGATACATATTTGTTGGGAAAACTTAGCAGTATCGCTGCGGAACTGGCCAGTAATACGGGTTTTGCCAGGGATGGTTATCGGCTGGTGATGAACTGTAACGCTGCAGGGGGTCAGGCAGTCTACCACATACATCTCCACTTACTTGCTGGCAGGCAAATGAGCTGGCCTCCTGGGTAAGAGATGAATGTTAAAGGTGAAAGGTGAAAGGCAAAAGGCAAAAGGCAAAAGGTAAAAGATAAAGGATGGAAGACGAAAGATATGTTCAAGCGAATTACTGCTTTTTTTGAAAGCACCATGTCAGTCACAACGACCGACAAAGCGTACAATGACTACCATAAGAAACAGATGGCAGCTGCGGCTCTATTCATCGAAGTACTGAAATCAGATTTTGAATATCTTGATGAAGAATGGGCAGTCGTAGAATCATCTTTGCGCGAGTTATTTGACCTCAGTAACGATGAAATTACCCAGATTACTGCCCTGGCGGAAGAACAAGTAAACAGCGCAGTCTCATTGCGAAGCTTCACCCATTGCATCAATGAAAATTACTCGAATGAAGAAAAGCTAAGAATCGTTGAGATGTTATGGCGGATCGCGCTGGCCGATGGCGTGATCAATAAATATGAAAATCACATCATGCGAAAGATTGGTTCCTTGCTTTATATTCCGCAGAAGGATTATGTTCGAGCCAAACAACAGGCACGATTGCATCGGAATTAAATACATACTCACAGGTTCTTTTTCTGTAGGTGCGAATTCATTCGCACAAATATTGTCCGAATGAATTCGGACCTACAATGTTGCCATTCTTATCTGTTCTGTTTTTCTTTTCTCTGTTTTTTCGACGCCTCCGCCGCTATCAAAGCACTAATCAATTTTGAGCTTTTCTCACTAAGACGACTAACCTGATCATTCAGACTGGCAAGCTCTGCTTCTATCTTCTTCTGATATTCCAATAATCGTACAACCTCCTGTTCTGCCGGTGCTTCGGCTGCAATATTTCTATCTGCAATCCAGACAATTCTGTTCTCACTCACCTGGACTCTGACAAACCGGCCCTGTCGTTCAAGCAAGCTGGCTTTTTCACCACAGTTAAGTTTTTCTGACAGGGGCGTAGCATCAGGAGCCGGGTAGACGGTTACCAAACAGGGCTCTGCTGACTTCAGGTAGACCACTTCATTTGCAACCGAAACATTAAAAACCAGTAACCCAGCAGCTAAACCAATAACGAATTTTGTCATAATTTGATGCATGTACCGTCCTTTTTGATATTGATTTATCTGTATAGAGGTGCCCTTAACTTACGTCGCAGATTCACGGAGCGAGGTACTCTATCATAAAAAATTACATCTAATGTGGTGCCGAGATCATTTGACCTCTGCAGCAAGGTTAGTAACAATCAACAATAATACCGAGAAAGGGGACAGTATTATGGTGCCACTGCATCAGATGTTCATTGCGACGTCAAAAAAATATTCCAGTGAAATCGCCATTGTTGATCGCAATTTACGCAAAAATATCACCTATGGCAGGGCACTGATCGGTGCGTTATTACTCGCCAGACGCTTCCGTAAATACCAGGACGGCTATCTCGGGATAATGATTCCTAATTCCAGTGGCAGCATACTGGCCATTCTCGCGACCCTGTTTGCCGGCAAAGTCCCTGTGATGATAAATTATTCCACAGGTGCTGCGGAAAACTCAGAATTTGCCCAGCAGAAATGTAGTTTTCATACAATTATTACCTCACGCGCGCTGCTCGAAAAACTGGGTTGCCGTCTGGTGCCCGGCATGGTTTTCATTGAAGACATTGTCGGCTCTGTTTCAAAATATGAAAAACTTCTGGCTGCCGTAAAATCAAAACTACCCATTTTTCTTCTGCAAAACCTGGTACATAGGGGCGACCTGGAAGAAACAGCTGTAATCCTGTTTACCAGCGGTAGCGAGAAAGCGCCCAAGGCGGTAGAACTCACGCACAGGAATATTTCATCCAACATAAAAACAGCCAATCAGGCATTTGAATTCAAGCATGAGGACCGCATGCTTGCCATCCTGCCCTATTTCCACGTTTTCGGGCATATGGCGAACTTCTGGTTGCCTCTAAGTCTCGGTATGAGACTGGTAGTCTATGCCAACCCTCTCGATTTCAAGACGGTAGTGCGTATTATTCACGAAGAAAAGGCCTCATTGGTATTCGGCACCCCCTACTTTCTAATGGGATATCTAAAACAGGCTAAAAAAGGAGATTTAGAATCGATTCGCCTCCTTATAGCCAGTGCCGACAAACTGCCAGTAACCTTACGCGAGGCATACAAAGAAAAACATGACATAGAAATAATTGAAGCCTATGGGGCGACCGAAACCAGCCCTGTTATATCATCCAATCTACCCGATGCTAATAAACCTGGCAGTGTAGGCCGCATATTGCCTGGCATTCAGGTTCGTATTACGGACATCGATACAGGAGAAGATTTGCCTACGGGTGAAGAAGGCAATATTCTGGTCAAGGGTGATCTGGTGATGAAAGGCTACCTCGATGATCTGGAAGAAACTGCTCTAAAAATAAAGAATGGCTGGTATGAAACCGGTGACATGGGCATGCTTGATGAAGATGGTTTTCTCTGGCACAAAGGCAGATTAAAGCGCTTTGCAAAAATTGGCGGTGAAATGGTTTCTCTGGTCAGGGTTGAATCCGAACTGGTCAAGCGCCTGGCCGAAGATCACGAATGCTGTGTTGTAGAGGTGCCTGACGCACGCAAAGGTGCCATGATAGTCGTCGCCATGACAGCAGACTGCGACTGCAAAGAGCTAAACCAGAAATTAGCAAAGGATCTGCCCACCATCTCCCTGCCGAAAAGATATTTTGTGTTTGAAGAACTCCCCAAAATGGGCAGTGGCAAGATCGATTTTCGCACTACTACCGAAATGGTGAAATCAACTTTACGTAAGGAAACAGAAGAAGCTGAAGAGAAAAGACTGGTAAAGAAGAAATCTGCCAATGAAAAGCCTGATGACAATGATTCATCGGATACAGCTTCATCTGATGATGGAAGCAAATCCTCCTGATCAAATTCCGATGATATTGTGTAAATGTACCACCCCGGTATAGTGGTTTCGCTGCGCCTTTTCCATCTCAAGTCATTTTCTGCATCGAACAATAATATTGTAGGTTCGAATTCATTCGGACATAAAAAAATCAAATCCATCACGGTTGAACTATCTGTATCTTGATCTTTCCTCTTTTGTCCTGCGCCTTTGATTGCATATCAATCAATACTGGCGCCGTGTTGATTAATTCAAGATAATCAACTCCCTATAAAGGAGCAAAATATGGCGCAATACATCTACACAATGAATCGGGTCAGCAAGATCGTCCCACCCGGCCGCAAGATTCTTGAAGATATCTCGTTGTCTTTCTTTCCCGGAGCAAAAATTGGCGTGCTTGGACTTAATGGCTCAGGCAAGTCAACGCTTTTGAGGATTATGGCAGGCATCGATACCGAAATCGAGGGAGAAGCTCGTCCACAGGCTGGTATTAGGATTGGATTCCTCTCACAGGAACCTCAACTTGATGAGACTCTTGATGTAAGAGGCAATGTCGAGCAAGGGGTAGCTGAAACTAAGGCACTGGTTGATCGCTATAACGAAGTCTGTGCCCGCTTTGCTGAGCCGATGGAAGATGACGAAATGAATGCCCTGCTGGAAGAACAGGGAAAACTCCAGGTAGCCATCGAAACTGCCGGCGCATGGGAGCTGGATCGTAAACTGGATATTGCCGCCGATGCCCTGCGCCTACCGCCCTGGGATGCCGATGTCAGAAAATTATCCGGTGGTGAACGACGCCGTGTCGCACTGTGCCAGCTATTGCTATCAGCACCCGATATGTTGCTGCTGGATGAACCGACCAACCATCTGGATGCTGAGTCTGTCGCCTGGCTGGAACGTTTTCTGGCAGAATTCCCCGGTACCGTGGTCGCCGTCACCCATGACCGTTACTTCCTCGATAATGTGGCGGAATGGATACTGGAACTGGATCGTGGTCATGGCCTGCCTTTTAAGGGCAATTATTCCTCCTGGCTGGAACAGAAGGAGCAACGTCTGCAACAGGAAGAACGACAGGAATCAGCTCGCCAGCGCACTATCAAGGAAGAACTGGAATGGGTACGCAGTAATCCCAAAGGCCGCAGAGCTAAGAGCAAGGCCCGTCTTGCCCGGTTCGAAGAACTCTCTTCACAAACTACCCAATCACGAAATGAAACGCATTCATTATATATCCCCCCTGGTCCTCGCCTGGGTGACCTGGTGATTGAAGCCGACAAGCTGTCTAAATCATACGGCGACCATTTACTGTTCGATGATCTTAGCTTCAATCTCCCCAAAGGTGGAATCGTCGGCATCATTGGTCCAAACGGGGCAGGTAAAACAACATTATTTCGCTTATTAACGAATCAGGAATCACCCGATAGAGGAACATTAAAGATAGGCGAAACAGTCAAAATAGCCTGTGTCGATCAGTCCCGTGATGCACTGGATAACAGCAAGACCGTATGGGAAGAAATATCAGACGGTCAGGAACAGATTATTGTCGGCAACTACCAGACTGTATCACGCGCCTATGTCAGTCGTTTCAATTTCCGCGGTGGCGATCAACAGAAAAAGATCGCTGATCTGTCCGGCGGTGAGCGGAACCGCGTGCATCTGGCTAAGCTGCTGAAAGAAGGTGGCAATCTACTGCTCCTGGATGAGCCCACCAATGACCTCGATGTTGAAACCCTGCGCGCACTGGAAGAAGCGATACTCGGCTTCCCCGGCTGTGTCGTAGTCATCTCGCATGACCGCTGGTTCCTGAACCGAATCGCTACCCATATCCTGGCCTATGAAGGGGACAGTAAAGTCACCTGGTTTGAAGGTAACTTTGAGGACTATGAGGCCGATCGTAAGCGACGCCTGGGTGATGATGCGGATCAGCCGCATCGGATTAAATATCGACGTATTGATGGGTAAAAGCAAAGGAAAGCTTTTATTTCGTCATACCGGCGAAGGCCGGTATCCAGGGTTTCCTTTAAAGGATATTCACCGCGAGACGCGCCTCCCACAATAAGCCCTTTGCAGCATCATCCCAATTATTTTTCCTGCCGAAACTTTCTGTGTATATATTCAGAAATGGCGGGAACCCCGAGAAGCACAAGGATCCAGTTAGTTTGGATGTGGTGCCTGATACTTGCACCAAAACTGACGACACCAATTGCCCACATTGCTGTAATTGCCAAATATATAAGAAAAAGTAGACGAACCTGCGGAGAACGTTTAACCAGCACCAAAGCGGAAGCAAACAATACTAGCCGTAATACGGACTCCAGATAAGCAAGCAAGCTAAGGTAAGAGTTGACCTGGAAAATAAATGGAGCGAAAAGATATTCAAGATAAACGAGGAAATAGGTCACAATAAATAAGAATATGCTCGAATCTTCGATATTTCCTATAAAAACAGTCCGCGGTATTACGACCCATGTCAAACTAGCACGATAAAATGTAACTTTTCTCATTAATTTATCAATTAAACCCGGCTCCGCATCAGAATAATTTTTACTAGCAAGCCAGCTATCTTTATTGTTTTCGAAAAGGAGTCGGTTTCCACTCAATTTTATTTCTTTTACTATTTCAACTGGCTTAACTACATTATCCGTGCTCTCTGATCTATTATCTTTTACAAGACTTTGCTGAACACTCTTATTCTGCGAAATATCATTCAAAAATCCGGCGTACATATCCTGTGATAGATAGACTGCCACCAGCATTATTATCAAAAGACCCGCTTTTTTTGCCACCAAAGAAATTTTAAATGAAAATTTATAACCCATGAGGATGACAAACAGGACAGGCGACAGAAACGTGAGTCCTTTCATATGAAATATGCCCATGATAAACAATAAAATCATGCTTGCCAGCATTTTCAAAAGATCCCCGGATTTACTCCCTGACAACCCATAATAAACACCGGCAACAAGCAGGAATAGCTCGAATGGTTCACGATAATTCAACGTTGTAAAGTAGACCACTGACGGCCACATGCTATAGAGAAAAATAATGACCTTTCTATTCCCGTTGAGGAAAAGAATCTTTGATATCTCGATAAAAAAATAAAGAGATACAACAAAAAATATGATATTTAACAGGAAAACAAAATAAACCGAATCACCAAGGGATAGTACTTTTGCTAAATAATTACCATACAGATGCGGTCCAAAGTACCCACAGTACCCAGAATTTGCACAATCAGAAGCCAGGTACATAAAACCAACAGGATCGACTTCATTCGGTGGGGTGCTAATAACAAATGCATAGAGATACGCAACAATGTGATGGAAAGTGAGTATACCAATCAACAGGCCTGGCGAATCACTACGGGTTTTTCTATCTACCAGAAAAATCAGAAAATATGACAGGAAAACCAGAAACAGGTTTTCCAGATTTAATCCAGGAATATTACTCATAAATCTTGAAAATTCAGAAAAAGTTTAAGGCTAAACATATTGCACCCCCCAATGTAGATTAAAATTAAGCACTATGGCCCACGATTCATGTATGTATTACAATAGGCCATATAGAGTGTAGCACCCAAGAAAGAAACAGAATAAACACAATAATTTGGGACTCCTTTACACAATGGACAAGACAATGGACAAGAATGTCACCCTGTACTAAAACCACAGTATTACTCAATGCAGCCCCCCTTTTCACTGTTTTATCAGGCGTGGCGCGCTATACACGTTCGCTATACCTGGCCATCCTGGAACAGCAGCTTGCTGAGGTCAGTTATTCCTGCAATGGAAATATTAAAAAAATAATGCCAGAGCAAACAAGCGGTCCAAAAGTTGGCAACCTTCCCTGGAGAGTTCGAGAAGTCCTGAGAGAAGTAAGATTAAAACATATTGAATATAAATTGAATAAAATTGTCAGCAAGGGTGGCTTCGATGTTTATCATGAAACCGGGGCTTTCCCCCTTCTCAAGAATACCCAAATTCCTACGGTCATGACAATTTATGACCTTTCCCTCGTAAACTTTAAACACTGCCACCCTGTTGACCGAGTTCGTAATTTTGAAAGACACTTTTATAAAAGAGCGCACCTTGTGAAGCATTTTATAACCATCTCTGAATTTGTCAGACAGGAAATTATTAAAGACCTGCATATTCCGCCTGATAAAGTTACCGCCATACCTCTGGGCGTAGATAAAAAGTTCACACGAAAACCTGAAGCAGACATATCACGGTATAAAAAGGAAAAAGCTCTGCCAGATAGATGTATCCTTACCGTTGGCACACATGAACCCAGAAAAAATATAGCCACTCTGGTGAGAGCGATGGCTCTTACAAAAGAAAAATACACCCTGGTATCGATTGGCTGGTCCGGCTGGCTAAACACAGAATTTCACCAGGAAGTACGAAAATTAAACATGGAAAAACGTATAATCTATCTTGGCCATGTACCGGATGATGAACTTGTTCTCTTATACAACTGTGCCAGCTTAATGGTCTACCCAAGCCTCTATGAGGGATTCGGCTTGCCAATACTGGAGGCCATGGCCTGCGGTTGCCCAGTTATAAGTAGCAACACTTCCAGTATGCCGGAAGTAGCTGGTGACGCTGCAATACTGATTTCACCCGAAGATGAAAAAAGACTGGCACATGAAATTGATCGTGTCATGCAGGATAAGGAATTGAGCCAGCAGCTAATTGAATCCGGATATAAACGTGCAAGTGAATTTAGCTGGGACAATACAGCCTTGAGAACTATGTCTATATTTAAACAGGCTATCGCAAGCAATTAATGAACCTTTTCATGAAAACCATCTACATATGAAAAGAGCACTTATAACAGGCATCACTGGCCAGGACGGGAGCTACCTGGCAAAGCTCCTAATTCAAAAGGGATATGAAGTTTTTGGAATTACCCGAGACGTCAAAGCTGACAGATCTGATTATAAGCGCCTGGCATGGCAGGGTATCGAGAACTCAGTAAATCTGATAGAAGGAAGTATAGACGACCTCTCAACTTTAATTCGAATAATTGATGAGGTTCAGCCTGATGAGATTTACAACCTTGCAAGCTACTCATCGGTAGGTAGTTCCTGGAAACAACCTATCCTGACAGGTCAGGTCACCGGCATGGGTGCAGTTAATGTTCTTGAAGCCATACGCAATTCAAAGTTGGATATCCGCTTCTACCAGGCTTCATCTTCGGAAATGTATGGGCAGGTACGACAACCAATACAGTGTGAAAAAACCCCCTTCCACCCACGGTCACCGTATGCCGCCGTAAAACTTTACGCACATTCAATGACCGTCAACTGCAGAGAAAGCTTCGGCATGTACACCTGTAGTGGGATATTATTTAACTTGCCTCTAAAGATAACTCAGCACGATTTTACGGGTAAATGAGTTGCACATGCAGACAGTAGCCTGGCAGGAATCTCTGACTCCCAGCGCCTTCGGTTGAATCGATAGCAAAATTCATTGATATATTCCTGTAAATACTTTCCATGCACACCATGAAATGTACCCAGTAAAAATCGTTTGAGGTTACTAATGACAATGTGT
>BDTD01000030.1 GCA_002897635.1 bacterium BMS3Abin11
TACATTATGCCGGATACCACCTTCATGGAGCGCTGGGTACACATCGGTATGCACGAGGCCACGCTGGTAAAGGGGACATCTGTGCGCTGGCCGGTGATTGAACCGCTGACCGGGAAGACCGCAGACGGACGCCACTTTTCCTACGAAACCTTCCTGATCGATGTGGCCGAGACGCTGAAGTTGCCGGGATTCGGTGACAAGGCCATCCCCGACCGGGATGGCAAGCTGTGGCCCCTGCACAACCGCGAAGATTTCTATCTGAAGGCTACGGCCAATGTTGCTTACGCCAACAATCAACCGGTGGCTGACGTCAGTGATGAGGACGTGGAGATCTCCGACCTGGCCTCATTCCGCTCGCAGTTCGAGCAATCGCTGCCGGCGGCGCAGTGGCCAAAGGTATTGCAGGTACTGGCGCGCGGTGGTCGCTTTGAGCCTGTCAGCAATGTCTGGGATGGTGATAAACTGGGTCACAAATACACCAGACGCCTGCGTCTCTATGCCGAGGAAGTTGCACTGTCACGCAATTCAATGACTGGCAAACGTTTTCCCGGTGTGCCGGTCTGGGTTGAACCCGCCACGATTCACGGGAAGCCACTGGATGAACTGGATCCCAGGGCGGAATGGCCACTGATCATACTGACCTATAAGGGGTCACTTCAGACACACTCGCGTTTGTGCTCCAATACCATTTTGCGCGAAATCCAGCCGGAAAACTGGATCGAGGTCAATCGACAGACGGCCGATAAGCTGGGCCTGAAGGATGGCGACTATGCCTGGGTGGAGACACCGCATGGGCGCCGCAAGGGTCATGTGAAATTGCGCGAGGGCGTGCTACCGGAAGTGATCACTTTCTCGGTGGGATACGGCCATTGGGGTTACGGCGCTACGGCGCTGGATATCGGCGGTAAGCGATTGCAGGCTGACAAGATTCGTTCAGCTGGCATTCACCTGAACCCCATTATGCGACGCGACCCCGACGTATGGCAGATGACATTAATGGATCCGGTGGGCGGTAGTGTCAGTTTCTACGAGACACGTGCCAGGCTGGTGCCGGTATAGAAAAGAGGCAGAGGGTAACAAAGATGGTGCCAACGGATATGAGCACAGCAAAAATCGGGCAACTGGCCGCAACAGCTGGCAGTTTGCTACTGAACGAACCGGATTATGGCTTGCAGGATACGCTGCAGCGTGCGGGTTATAGCGTGGCCGGTGAAAGGCAGGTACGACAGCTGTTCTTTGACCGTCTGGGCATTCCGCAATCCGGTCTCTATTTGCCACCTTATGAGCATGTCTTCCGCAAACGTGAGCTGATTGACGGAATATGGCATTTCCCACCCGCCCGCTATGATGGTGCGCTGGCTGTTGAGCAAGTCTACCGGGTTCTTGGGTTCCAGCGTGACGAGGTGTCCGTCAGTCCCTTATTCAGCGGGGCGAATATTCCCGGAGATCATCTTGGACTCATGCTGGTCTTTACCGGCCTTGCACTGCAGGGCATTGCGGCAGACGATGATGGAAATATGGCTTTGCGTGCCGCCATCAATAGTTTTATTCAAGAACACCTGGGCGAGTGGGTCGATGTTTTCTGTGAATCGCTGCCGCTGAGTGATACAAATGGCTATCTTGGTGCACTTGCCGATGCAGTAAAGGAGGCATCTGATCTACTTAAAAAATGGTGTACCGACAACATGCGAGTAGGGCTTCCGACTGCATATGCTAACGCTCACTGAATACTGTTTAAAGCAGCCCAGAAGTATTCACAGCATGACTAATTGAAACACCCAGTGAAATCAACTCATTGAGTTGCTCTTAATAGGTTGAATTCACGAATGAAGTATACTCCCCGGATATGCTTTTAGTTGTACTGGAAGGAAAACCCGTCTGTAATAATAATGGTTGTGTCGAATAAATCTAAAGATAATTGGCAAAGGCAAAGACGTGATAAAAATGCAAAAACGTCTACGCTGTGCCGCACGCGCTACTGGTACCGAGATATATCTGACATGGCAACACATGAATACCCCCAGTCAGTAGATGTCCTTGCAAAATATTCTATAGCGGTCACTACTGATAATAAACTGATTCTGTATAGTCTGAAAATAACTGAAGAAATTGAGACCACATTAAAGGGGTTATCCCGCTAGCAATGAAAAATAAATTCTTGAGACAGGTTAATAACTCATCGCTGATTTAATACTATCTGTCCAAAAGCAGGTTCATAGCATTCCCACCAAATGGTAGATGTTATATAGCGCAAACAATGAACGCGGAGGCCCGCCATGAAAACCATTCTGTTCTTAATGTTTAGCCTGTCATCAATTACAACAGCTGAACCAATAAAAAAATGGGTCGATGCAAATGGTAAAGTTCATTATGGTGACAAAAAAGCGGCAGCATATGTAAAGGGAACTGAAACGCTGGAGATTAGGGACACATACGATCAGCAGTCCCATGACGAAGGAGTGCAACGGCACAAAGAAAACAAAATAATCGGCGATAAGCTGGAAAAAGAGCGTATCGCAGAAGAAGAAAAACGTGAAGCAAAAGAAGATAAACCTGTTAGCCATGCTCCATCATCTGGCAGGACTACAATACTACACCCACCTGTGCGCCGCGCCGAACCTTACCATAACCGTCCATCTGGGTTAGGAAATGGAACCCGCCCTGTACAGTTACCGGCTAAAAGGAATTAGTACGAAAACTTTCAAGCCAGGCCTCCTTTAAATTCCTTTTGCCGGCTTTCAGTTCTGGCTTCTGTAGAAAAGCTGAATGCTGCAATGCGTCTAATAGTGGAAGGCTGCCGTATAGATCATCTCTCAAATGGTGAATTAGTTTCAGGGTTCTAAATCCATCAAACCAGTCATTGAATTGACTGCAGGCTCCCGGTAAAGATCTCGATCTTTTTTCTGCAGCATGCAGATTTTTAAAAACATCAAGCTCTGTTAGCAAATCCTGCAGCCAGATCCTGTTATCACAATCATTCTGCTTTGATACAGGTAAATACTTCTCGATTGATGAAAGAAAGACTAACTGCCTTTCGTTATTGCCCCTGTCTGAATCCTGTAACCAGTATTGTACGGCGGAAAGAAACCCTTTCAGAAAATCAAAAACCAGTGGGTGATAAACCTCGTAGATATTCCCTGCTTCATTTAATTGATTGATCCTGATTGTGCCCTGCCCCGTACCAAAGGGCACTCTGGTCGATGGCCGGGTAAGTAGCCTTATTGGCTTCCCCTCCAGTGTGATCATCGCCCCCACCTTGGACAACTTGTTCTGGAAATAAAAATCTTCCCCCGCCATGCGCTTCGGAAAACCACGGACTCTTGCATAGGCCAGTGAATCACAGGCCAGCAGGCTGCCAATTGACGGGTATGCATAGCTGGACCCAGCCCATTTCAGACCCGCTGCATAGTAACGCAACCACAGTTCATATTCAGCCAGCGCGGGCCAGTATCGATCATGCTCATGTTGAGCCATATCTACATCGGGGATATGTTGATAAGGGTAAATAAAGCAGCTGGGGGGCTTCAGCATATCCTCTGATGTGGTGGGAAGTTCATTCGTCCTAAGAAAATAATCATCAGGTACCCTGGCATCGGCATCGGTAGTATGAATCCAGGGATTTTTTATCTTCCCAGCAGTAATAAGGAACAATGCCAGATCCGCACCAATTTTTCGTACCAGCCCTACCCCCTGATCCACGGGTATCAACCAGGGCTCTTGCGAACGGTCAACGATAAGGATATCAATATTCCGCCATGTCATGAGTGTTTGAGGACAGGTATTGGCCGGACTGAGGTTAGTGACTACAGTAGTGCAGTATTCACAAAACCAGGCTCGCATTTTACTATTGGCTAGCCTGAACTCAGCTTCCCTGGCCTCATTTCCATTCAACACGATAATGCAAAGCACTTTGGTATGTGCCACAACAGTCTGGCAACTCGCAATAGACTTCAGAGCTTCAGGCAGATATTCATCTTCACCACAGGCGGGAATTGTGACCACATAATCCCAACTCTCAACAGGCAGTTTAGCAAGCTGGGATACCGGCCACCGTGATTCGGGTTCGGCATATCTTTCCAGATACTTCTCTACCGTCCGTTGATCTCTGGTCTCTAGAGCTGGGACATAAGTCTGTCTTATTGTTATCATTTCTGATTTATTTTGAATTTAGAATCCGCACCCCATCACGGTAATCCAGTTCAAATGCTTCCTTTTCCTCCGCATACAACTTACAACGCTCAAACCATAGATTCACTACTTTGTCATGTGGCCATGACTTTTTGTAATTTTCAAATTCAGCCATCGCCTTCCTGAATTCGTGCTTCAGGATAAAATCATATGCCTTATTATAAGCTTGAAGTTTTTTATCTACCTCATCTCTTTCAAGTACAGGTTGGTAAATATTGATGCCTACAGTTTTTCCCTTTACCTGAACATTATCAAGACGACGATACACGTAGGTATAATCCCGGCCAGCCTGCCTGACGAAAGCAAGGCCCACTATGCCGGCCCGTTCAAGGTATAAGTAGCGCTCGACACGGAACAGGCGGCGGTCGGTAATAACACGCTGATAATTACTCTGCGCGACAAAGACAACCAGCCGGTAGTCGATGCACAGATTGATGCATTAGCGGAAATGCCAGCAATGGGTTCCATGCAGGCGATGCCAGCACCGGCGACCATGCAACAAACTGGTACAGGTGTATATACCGGTGTGTTCGAACTGCCTATGAACGGTGCCTGGCCGCTATCCCTGAGGATCAACTCCAGCAGTACAGGCAATGCCCAGCTTGAATTCGACCTGACGACAAGTCGGGCCGGTGTTCGACTGAGTTCCGCTACCGCAAGCAAAATGTCGCGCCCGGCTTCCAGTATCAGCGACGTTCCGGAGACCGGAGAAGTCAGTGCAGACAAGTACCCTGCCAGTATCAGCGTGGATGCCCGTCGTCGCCAGTTGATTGGCGTCACAACAGGTCTGGCTGAAGAAAAAAATCTGACGCAACTTATCCGAGCAGCGGGTCGTGTGGCTTATAACGAAACCCAGTTCACTGATATCACTCTCAAGTTCAACGGATGGATCGGAAAGCTGGATGCGGATTTCGTCGGCGCAGCGGTCACTGCCGGCCAGCCATTGTTTACTATTTACAGCCCAGAGCTACTCTCCGCACAGCAGGAATATCTTGGAACCCTGCGTCATCGCAAAGGGGAAAATGACGGCCTGTTAAAGGCGGCACGTAAACGTCTGGCACTTTGGGACATCACCCAGCAGCAGATTCGCCAACTGGAAAAACGAGGATCCGCTGTGGATTATGTCCCCATACTCTCGCCGGTCAGCGGGACCGTGATTGAAAAAAACATTGTTGATGGCAGCGCAGTCAAGGTCGGTCAGAGGCTTATGCGCATTGCAGATCTCTCAACCGTCTGGGTGGAAGGTGAGATCTACGAGTATGAAATACCGCTGGTCAAAGTTGGCATGGATGTGGAAGTTGTTTTGCCCGAGTTGCCAGGAAAAAACCTGCCCGGCAAAGTGGCTTATATCTATCCCTACATGGAGGCAAGAACCCGTACGGTAAAAGTCCGCGTAGAACTGGATAACAAAGAAGGCCAACTGAAGCCCGACATGTATGCCCACGTACATCTGAATATTGATCTGGGCAAACGGCTAGTCGTGCCCGAAGGTGCCGTGCTGTACGCAGGCACCAGTCGCGTTGTATTTATTGATCTGGGTAACGGCCAGTTACAGCCCCGCAAGATCAAAACCGGCTGGCGAAATGCCGATGTTATCGAAGTTCTGGAAGGCCTGAAGCCCGGCGACCGGGTGGTGACATCCGGCAATTTCCTGATCGCGGCAGAAAGCAAGTTGAAAGCGGGACTTGACCAATGGTAAATGACAGCACGGATCGTAACAATGGCCCGATTGAGCGTCTAATCCGCTACTGTGCGCTGAACCCGTTATTGACCCTGCTGATCATTACTGCCGCCGCCTTCTGGGGTTATCGTTCACTGGCAAACACACCGCTGGACGCGATACCGGACCTGTCAGATGTGCAGGTAATCATCTATACCGAATGGCAGGGTCGTAAGCCCGGATCTGGTGGAAGACCAGATCACCTATCCGCTCACAACCACATTGCTGGCGGCACCAGACGTTGAATTCGTACGCGGCCAGAGTTTTATGGGGCTGAGTTTTGTTTATGTCATTTTCAAGGACGGCACCGATATCTACTGGGCCCGATCGCGAGTACTGGAGTATCTCAATACGGCCGTGGCCAATTTACCCGATGGAGTGCGCCCGACGTTAGGGCCGGACGCTACCGGTGTCGGCTGGGTATTCCAGTATGCGCTGGTGGACAAAACCGGCAAGCAGAATCTAGCCGACTTGCGCAGCCTGCAGGACTTTACCCTGCGCTACTGGCTGGAGTCAGTTGAGGGCGTGGCTGAAGTGGCTTCTATAGGCGGTTTCAGTAAAGAATATCAGATCAATATTGACCCCAACAAGCTTGCGGCCTCTGGTATTTCACTACAAAAGGTCGCTCAGGCGATTCGTCGCTCCAATAATGATATCGGGGGCCGGGTGCTGGAAATCTCCGGTCACGAACATTTTATTCGCGGTCGTGGTTATATCCAGTCCATACCTGATATTGAGAAGATTAGTCTCGGCGTTAGCGATAACGGCATACCGATAACCGTGCGTGACATCGCCAGGGTGAGCCTGGGCCCGGCCATGCGACGCGGCATCGCCGAACTGGATGGTGAAGGTGAGGCTGTAGGTGGCATTGTGATCATGCGCTATGGGGAAGACGCGCTGACAGTGATTGAACGTGTAAAGCAACGACTTGAAGAGGTCAAAGAAGGCCTGCCGGAAGGTGTAGAAATTGTCATCACCTATGACCGTTCGGATCTCATTAATCGTGCCATCGCCACACTGAAATCGACCCTGACCGAAGAGATGATTGTTGTGTCTCTGGTGATCATCGTATTCCTGCTGCATTTCCGATCGGCACTGATCGCCATACTGACCCTGCCGATTGCGATTCTGTTGTCATTTATTCCCATGTCGGCACAAAACCTGACAGCAAACATCATGTCCTTAGGTGGTATTGCGGTGGCCATTGGAGCGATGGTCGACGCCAGCATCGTGATTATCGAGAATATCCATAAACGGCTTGAGGCGATTTATGAAGGCAACGACATCCGTGCGGACAAGGACCTGATGAAGGAAAGGCAACGGGATGTGATCATTAAGGCGATGCAGGAGGTCGGGCCTAGCATATTCTTCTCACTACTTATTATCACTGTTTTACCGGTGTTTGCACTGGAAGGCACCGAAGGCCGCCTGTTCAAGCCGCTGGCCTACACCAAGACCTATTCTATGGGGTTTTCTGCCCTGCTTGCGATCACTTTTACCCCCGCACTGGCAGTGTTACTGATTCGTGGCCGTATCCGTGGTGACAAAATCCCTTTGAATAAATGGCTGGTGAACCTTTATACGCCGGTAGTCTATTTTGCTGTGCACTTTCGTTATTTAGTAATAGCTATTGCTGTGCTGGCTATGTTATTTACCGTGCCCGTATTGACGGGTCTGAGTGGTTTCTTGGCGCCGCTATCCAAAATTGTCCCTGCCTATAAGGGGCTGGGAAATGAATTTATGCCACCGCTCAATGAAGGCAGCATCCTGTATATGCCGACCACATTGCCGGGCATGTCGATTACCGAGGCTGGAAAGATTTTACAGTCCATGGACCGGCAATTGATGAAATTTCCGGAGGTAGGACGGGTGTTTGGCAAGATTGGTCGATCGACGAGTCCTACCGATCCCGCACCGTTGTCGATGGTAGAAACCGTCATCACACTGAAGCCCAGAGATCAATGGCGTGAAGGGCTGACATGGGATGGGCTAATCGCCGAAATGGATGAGAAATTACGTTACCCCGGCATGCCTAATATCTGGTGGATGCCCATACAGACACGCACCGAGATGTTGGCCACAGGCATACGTTCAGCCCTGGGTATAAAGGTCTTCGGCACCGATCTGGCCAGCATTGAAGCAACCGCCGTGGATATTGAAAAGGCGCTGCAGGACGATGATCGCACAAAGGCTTTCACACGTAGCGCCTTCGCCGAAAGACTGACCGGGGGCTACTTCCTGGATTTCGTCATAGATCGGGAAGAGATAGCCCGTTATGGTCTGACTGTGGGAGATGTGGAGGACACACTGCTGGCTGCAGTCGGTGGCCTTAAAGTCTCTGAAACCATCGAAGGCCGTGAACGCTACGCAATCAACCTGCGTTATGCCCGCGAGTTTCGTGATAACCCGGAAGCGCTAAAACGAGTATTGGTACCGACACCGAACGGCGCCCAAATCCCCATCAGTCAGCTGGCCGAACTGAAATTTCTCACCGGCCCGCCGATGCTGAGAAATGAAGATGGTCAACTGGTCGGCTTTGTGTTTGTCGATGTAAAAGATACAGGCATTGCCGATTATGTCAATCTGGCTCGTCAGGTCGTCAATGAAAAGATCAACATACCGGCAGGTTATCGTATCGCCTGGGCCGGACAGTTCAAGTATTTTGAACGTGCCAGAGATAAGTTCAAGATGCTCATCCCGCTCACCCTGTTCATTGTTTTCTTTATGTTGTTTCTTAACCGTAAATCCATCACCGAAGCACTGATCATACTGATTGCCATTCCATTTTCACTGGTCGGCGCGATATGGTTATTGTACCTGCTGGAGTATAATCTCAGTGTCGCGGTATGGGTCGGTATGATCGCCCTGGCTGGGCTGGATGCAGAAATGGGGATACTGATGATGCTGTACTTAGGTATGAGCTACAACCAAAGAAAAGAAACTGGACAGCTACGTAACAGCGAGGATTTATCAAAAGCGATTGCAGAGGGTGCGGGTCAACGTATACGACCTATGTTAATGACCGGCATGGTGCTATTCCTGGGACTGGTACCCATCCTGTGGAGTGATGGTACCGGTGCCGATGTGATGAAGCGCATTGCTGCGCCGATGGTGGGCGGCGTCGTCTCAGCACTTTTCATGGTACTGGTGGTATTCCCCGCTGTGTTTGCGGTATGGAAAAAGAGGTTCCTGTGCTCGTGAAAAGCTGCAAATGAAGACCCTGATAAAATCTCAATTTTCTCTAATATTCGAGAAAACTGGGATTTGACCCCGGTTTTCCCCCAGCTTTCGCCTGGTAGTCGTTAGAATTTGATAAAATAACTTGACCTGCACGTAACACACAGGTTTTATACTTAGTTTTCGTGGTAAAGGTCACGTTTTTTTATCGACCAGCAAGAATATAGCGACAGCCGATCGGTAACAGACACTTACTAATATTTTTTACTAATACTAAAAGGTGAAAAACATGAATATATCCAAATCTTTACTACTCGGTGGAGCCGCCATGCTGGCTCCGCTGGCATCACTGGCAAATCCGATCGTATACATACCGCTGGGCACAGCGAATGAAATTATGATCGTGGATGCGGCAACGGACAAGGAAATCGGCAAGATCAGTGGCTTCAAAAATGTTCACGGTCTGTCATTGACACCCAACGGCGAGTATCTGGTTGTGGGTTCCAATGATGAGGTGATCGCGGGTCGCTCAAAAATGGCGGGGCATGGAAAAAAGATGTCAGGTAGCACGGGTAAGCCAAAATCTGCTCCTGCAGTGATGGCGAAACCTGCCGGTGTATCCGCAGCGGATCATGCGAAACATCATCCACAGGCGAGAGGTACTACGAAGACACAGGATCATTCGGCGATGATGGGCGGCAAGCCGAAGGTAATGGCTAAACCTGTGGTGAAAGACCATGGCGGCGTGAGCAAACCCGGCCAGCCCGGGATGGCAAAACCCAAAGGTATGTCGGAAAAGGATCACAAAAAGCACCATGCGGCCCAGGCAGGTGGTTTGCTTCCCGCGGTGGGTATCAGCACAGTCTCACTGGTTCGTGTGGCGGATAAAAAACTGGAAGCTACCATCAAGGTCAGGGGCATGGCGCATCACACCTTTGTTACACCGGATGGGAAGTATGCCGTATCTACTCACACAACTGCCGGGACGATCAGTTTAATTGATCTGGCAACGAAGAAAATATTTCGCAATATCTATACTGGGCCGCAACCGAACTATGTCGCGTTTTCCAGGGATGGTGAGCAGATGTACGTGAGTAATGCGGGTAACAACACGCTCAGTGTTATTGATACCAAAAACTGGATCGTCAGCAGGAACATACTGGTTGGCAAGGGTCCGGAGCACGTCGTAATGTCTCCCGACGAAAAGTTCGTCTATACCAATAATAGCCGTGATGGAACAATATCCAGGGTTTCACTGGAAAAACTCAAGGTGGTGAAAACATATACCATTGGCAATAATCCCCATGGCATTGATATCTCTGCTGATGGCGAGACCTTGTACGCCAGTGCAAAAAAGGACAACAAGCTGGTAGCGGTCGATGTCAAAACCGGAAAGATACGTACTCTGAAGCTCGATCCGGCACCCTATCATGTCAAGGTGATCGGCAACACCGGCAAGATCTACGTATCCAGCAAGAAAAAACCCTTTATCTGGGTCGTTGATGCGAAACAACTCAAGGTGATCGGCAAGATTAAGGTGCGTGACGTGGCTCACCAGATGGTCGTCGCCAACTGAGAAAAACCCCGGGTCAGATCTCAATTGTTTCTAATATTAGAAAAAACTGGGATCTGATCCGGGCATCTTCACTGCACTGCCTGAACCTGGCCCCGACACAGTTGTCTGCTTTACTATTGTGCTAATGTGTAGCACACATCGAGTGGAGTCCGGTATGCTCGAAAAAAGCACCGATAAAAAACCAGTTTACCCCCCCCACTTTGTGAAGTTGCTACCTGCCAGTGGCAAACTTTTCGTGTAACAGGGCGGTAAGCTCTTGCGCGGGTAATGGCTTGCTGATCAGATATCCTTGAATACTGTCACATTCGTGCATCCGCAAAAATTTAACTTGCTGTTCAGTTTCTACACCCTCAGCAATGACATTAAGATGTAGCGTTCGCCCCATGGCAATAATGGCTTCCACCAGGGTCGCATCTTCGGGGTCCTTTGTGAGGTCGCGAATAAAAGAGTAGTCGATCTTCAAGGTGTTTATGGGGAAGCGTTTGAGATAGCTCAGAGAAGAATAGCCGGTACCAAAATCATCAATCGCAAACCTGACACCCATCTTGCTTATCGTTTCCAGTGTATTAATGGTTGTTTGCATATTGTGCATCAGGATGCTTTCGGTCATCTCCAGTTCTAAAAGCACCGGATCAAGTTTACTATCCTTAAGAGCCTGCTCGACGGTGGCAATGAAATTTGAGTTATTTGTTTGTCGGCCCGAAAGGTTTACGGACATACACAGCGGCTCAAGACCACTATCGTTCCATGCGCGTGCCTGTAAACAGGCAGTATGCAGCACCCATTCACCCACGGGGATGATTAATCCCGTTTCCTCAAGCAAGGGGATAAACTCCATGGGCGAAATCAGGCCCAGATCAGGATGCTGCCAGCGTAACAGTGCCTCAACACCGAAAATGCTTCCATCGGCCAAGTTTTGCTGAGGCTGATAGTAAAGTACAAATTCCTCGCGTTCCAGGGCGTGTCGTAAATTGGTTTCCAGATTCAGGCGTTCAAAGGCCTTGGCACTCATGTCAGCTGAATAAAACTGATAAGTATTGCGACCTTCATCTTTTGCGCGGTACATAGCGATATCAGCATGTTTGAGCAGGGTTTGTGTGTTTTCACCATCGATGGGGAAAAGGCTGATACCGATACTGGTGGTGATGATAAATTCATATTTATCCAGCCGGGATGGTTGTGACAGGGCATCCAGTATCTTACGCGCAGTGTGGGCCACGTCATCCGCCGAGGCTATGTCCTCAAGTACGATTGCAAACTCATCACCCCCCAGGCGGGCCACAGTATCACCCTCGTGCACACAACCATTCAGTCGTTCAGACAGGGCCTGTAAAGCCTGGTCGCCGACATTGTGCCCCAGTGTGTCATTAATAATCTTGAAACGATCCAGATCCAGAAACAGCACGGCTACCGCATATTCGTGCCAGCGCGCACGCGCCAGGGATTGATCCAGGCGATCCGTAAACAGAACTCGGTTAGGCAGGTTGGTCAGAGCATCATAATGGGCCAGATATTGCAATTGTTTTTCATTTTTTATGCGCACACTGATATCCTGAATGAAAGCGACAAATACTGGTGGTGACTCTTGTTGTGAGAGTTGCAATCTCACCTCAATAGGATAGAGGGTTCCATCTTTGCGCTGATGGCGGGTCTGGAGAACTATTTGTTTCTTTTCGCTTCGATACAGTGGTTGCAATAGTTCGGTAAAGTCTTCCCAGGTGTAATCGGGTTTCAAATCCACCGGTGTCAACCCCTTCAGTTCCTGTTTGGAGTAACCGAGATTCTGGCAGGCACCACGGTTTACCTGGGTAAAGTACAGGGTGTCGGCATCAAATACATAGATCTCGTTGGAGGAATTATCGAGTATCCGGCCAAAACGGCTGTTGAGGTCTTCTGCGGCTTTTAGCTTGCTGATATCGCGAGCGATGCCTTCGACCCCAATAGGGCTTCCCCGTTTGTCCCGGATATAGTGTGCATTGGTCGATACCCAGACAGAGAAGCCGTCTTTATGTTGAAGCTGGGTCTCATAGTTCTCGATAACCCCACCCTGTTCCTCCAGTTGGCGCAGGAATATTTCCCGTCTTTGTGGTTCAACGTATAAATCAGCCAACATCGTCCCTAACAATTGTTCCGGCGTATAACCTAGTAATTTCTGCACTGGGGGTGACGCCCGGATGATTCGTCCTTCAGAATCCACTCGATAATAGGCATCCTGCAGGCTGTTAAGAATGGCACTGAGTTCCTGTTCCGAGGCCCTGAGCATTTCTTCCGCCTGTTTGCGTTCGGTCAGATCTCGCACAAAAGCACTGAATGTCCATGTCTCATCATGATGCAGGGGTGATACGGTAATCTCGATGGGAAATTCGTTACCATTCCGGTGTAGAGCCCTTAGCTCCATGCGCCGATTGAGAATCGACCCGGCGTCTGTGGCTGACAGGGTCTCCATACCCCATTGATGTCTCTCCCGGAAGTTGGGTGGGATGATCGTTTCCATCAGGGTTCGGCCAATGACCTCGGACTCTTTCCAGCCGAAGATAATCTCGGCCTGGGGGTTCCATTCGCTGATAATACTCTTCTCATCAAAAACGATAAGGGCATCCAGGGTGGATTCGAAGATCATGCGGATACGAACCTCTTTATCTTCTAATACCGCTTCCGCCTGTTTGCGTTTGGTGATATCACGGAACATGCCGATGAAACCAATAATGTTGCCGTTGGCATCCTTGACCTGGGTACCCAGTGTTTCAGTCCAGAACACGGTACCATCCTTGCGCTTGTATCTGACTTCATAGGGGGCATTCACGGTATCTGGACCGGTACGATAACGGCGGCGGCCCTGATCCCTGAAGTCCTGTTTGTCGGCGTATAATATTTCAGTAGTCTGGCCAATCAGTTCCTCATCGCTGTAGCCAAACATTGTGTGGACTGCAGGGTTGTTCATAACAATGCGGCGTTCGGTATCGACAAACATCACCGCATCCGGAATAGAATTGAACATGGCCTCGAATTCGACCTTGCTACGGGCCAGTGCCTCCGTAGCCAGTTTATACGTGGTGATATCGAACATGTGACCCTGCAGGATGACCGGGTCGGTATCATTTTTTACGATGCTCACACTGTCACGAATCCAGACAATCCGGCCATCTGCTGCGATCATCCGGTATTCAAATTCGTGGTCTTCACCACGACCGATGGCTGCCTGACGAAAACTGGGTGTCGCTTCACGATCCTCCGGGTGAAGATGCCTGGTCCAGAAATTCTTCTGATACCAGTCTTCCACAGGGTAACCGAGCAGTGCATCGACTTTCGGGCCAACATAGGAAAAGCACAAAGTACTCGGGTCGGCTTCCCAGGGCACGGCACTGGCCGATTCCACCAGGTGGCGAAAAAACCCCTCATTTTTACATAGCGCCTGTTCGATCTGTTTGCGCCTGCTGGTAATATCATTTTGCACGAAGCACACCTCTTTATGTCCGACAACTAGCAATGTTTGTTGAAAATCAGCGCGTTTGGACTGGTTTTATATCTTGGCCTGTTTGATGATAAGGATAATCCATTGATTATAGAGGATATCCTGTGGATAACATCCAGACAAGTGACAACGGGGTCGGGCCAGGCCAACTCATTGATGAGATTGAATAATGGGAATGGGGCTAGAATTAGTCGGCTTCATGCCTTAAAAGGCCCATTCCTCTGGCAAAATAACAACTTTAAGGATGAAGTATTGTGCCGAGAATAAATTTCGGAAACCCAGAAAAATGAAAAGGGGTCTACCATCCGTTGACCCCCCTATTCGTTACTTATTCACTGTATGCGCCGAATTCAAGCGTCCCTATATTCCAGGTCTTCCCGGTTCTGGGCACAAGAATCTCGACCTTGATGGCACTCACCAGGACTGGATTAAACCAGATTGTCTGATGGGCACCCCCATAAATGGGGCGGCCATTTTTGAAACGTATCCTGTCAAATTTATGTTTAATGTTGTCCGCCAGGATAGTCCACGAGTTGTCGATTTTGCCATAAATCCTGATTGTATCTGCGGCAAAATCATTCGGAATTTTAGGATAAGGGAAAGGATAAACCAAAGTTACCCTTTGTATTTTTATCTTGTTTCTGAAATCAGCCTGTAACCACATGTCTGCTTGTTGACTAACACCACTATTCCATGCGCTGTTTTCGCTAGAGTCACTTAAATTTGAGAGTGTTGAGGCGTTATTAGCCGCGGTAAGCGAATAATCAGTTGTTGCTAAAGTTTTATCATGTACTGAGGGTGGATGGAGAAAATTTTCGTATAGCGTAAATACTCCTACTTTCCTTTTTTCGTAAGACACATTGTATTTCGCCATCTGCTGTTCAAAAGTGGCGATGGGAAATCGTGTATCAAATCCGGTTGACAGAACATATGGGGCTTTCGGTGACTGGTCAACCAGTTGCTTATAAGGTTGAGGCCAACCTAAAAAACGTTCATTATATGGGGGGGAGCATATGATTGCCTCGTCTGTCTCGTAGGTAATCCGATAAGCCAACCAAAATGTTGCATAACATCTGTCTATATTGTCTCTTTTGAGGGCCGCAATCAGTTCGGTAATGGGCGGTGTCCTGGCAATCTCTCCTGGAAAGTGCGGTAAACCCCATATACGGATTATTCTTGCTGAGGTCGTCATATTAAAAAGCACCAGGAAAACGGTGAACGCACCGATGGCCACTCTGACGTGGAATTTGCTAATTGAATAGGCGTAAGCCAGCAGAAAGGGGAAATAAAGTGCTGGAATCAATAGATAACGATACGTTTCCGATTGTGCCCGTAAGTTCATTGAATAGAGTATGAGCGCTATGATTGAAGCTGCAACAAACAGATCATGTACCTCGAATGAAGGCCAGCGGTGCCGTCGAAGACGCCGTATAAACAGCATCGTTCTGTTTGCGACAACCAGAATTAAGATAGCCAGGTAAACGTAAGTAACGATCGTTCGCAGAAAATGGGGTTGATTGAGGTAAACATCAAAATCAGGGAATAAAGTTGGATTAATTCCAAGTACTCCTGGCAGGGTCTCAGTGAGCCCCGGGTTCCATAATTTATAAAGAATCTTATTCAATGGAATAAGTTGCGATACTGCACGATGTGCTCCCGGGTAAACGATTATTGACAGTAGAAAGGGCAGTAGACCTATCACAGCCCCCGCTGACAGGGATACGGTACGTATTACGATATGTCTGATCTTGTCACCAAAGCACAAGAACAAAAATGCCGGAAATACAAAGGCAAGCGACAGGATATGTGTGCTGAATGCAAGTCCACCAAGCACGCCAACAACAAAGATCAAGAAGTTACTGTGAGCACGCTTTTGGCATATGTCAAAAAGCAACGCGACAACCCATGCGAATGTTATGGTGATGGCATAATTTGTCGGAATGTAAGCGGACTGGTACATGAGCAAGTATGAGGATGGAACAAGTATCCAGGCATAGGCTGGCCATCGGCTATCTTTTTGCAGACACCGTCTCGCTATGTATAGAAACCCGATAACTGATATAGAACCAAGTATGAATGGCAGATACCGTACACCCACTGCATTGCGTGGCATCCAGTCGACAAGGGGTGTAAGCAGGTATGATTCGAAAGGAAAAAAATAGGGAGTACCCGGCATTAAAATCAGCCATGCCCCACCCCAAATCTTCTTGGCGGCCAGAACGCTCATTGCTTCGTCAGTGGTGACTGGCAGATGGTTAAGGCTGGTATACATAAACAACGCGCGAAGAAGAATCGCAGCAAGCAAGATAAAAGCCGCGCTGAATTTTAGTAGACGTTTATTCTGAAGATATATTGCTAGTTTTCTCACTAATAATATTCCCAACTTCTGTTTGATGATATGGCATGCATGATCTTATGCAGGGTATAAGACAAATAAACACCCTTTCCATTGAAGCCCGCAGCCATTGGATCACCGCTTAACTCACTTTTCACCCCGATCATACCGAAATTTTCTCCCACCCCACCACGCCGTCCTGAGAATCCTCCCTCTTTCACCCTTTACCCGGCCAATTTCAGTCATTAGACCAATCGATACCCTGTCGCATCAGTACTTACCGGCGACTAAATTAAATAGTAGACCCCTTATTTTTTGTCGAGAGCGAAATAGAATAATTGAGCATAAAAGCTAAAGGACGATCTGTCCACTATGATAAGAGCCTGTACCGGGCCAGGGAGCGGGCACGTGCTTACACTGCCCATTTTTGATATCAAAAATGGTCTTCTAAGCCAAAATATTGAATGTTTTACGTCGAAATAGTATTAAATATCTATAGCCTGCGATGGTTCGACCACGGGCATAGCGGGCAGGTGGAGAGCCTATATAGAGGAGTTTATATTGTAAAATAGGTTTGGCCCTTTTTCTTTTGATGCAGATTAGGCTCTGTATCTTCCTCATATTCCCTGGAGTTTTTCCTGAATTCGGCGGCCAGCATCCCGGCTTGCTCATCATACGCATTTTTGTCTGACCATGTATTTCGTGGATCCAGTACATCATCGGGCACACCCGGACATGTGGTGGGTATGTGTAATCCGAATACGGGATGAGTCTTCGTTGGTACATCTTCCAGTTGGTTATCAAGCACGGCGTTGACCATGGCCCGGGTATGGGCGATGCTAATGCGCTCTCCGACACCATAAGCACCGCCACTCCAGCCAGTGTTGATCAGCCAGACATTGACACCATATTTCTTGGTCTTCTGAGTAAGCAGTTCCGAATAGCGTCTTGGATCTAAAGGCATAAACGGAGCGCCATAGCAGGCACTAAAATTGGGTGTGGGCTCTGTGATACCTTTCTCGGTACCCGCGAGCTTGGCCGTGTAACCAAGAAGAAAGTGTTGACTTGCCTGTTCGGGGGTCAGCTTTGATATAGGGGGTAACACCCCGAAGGCATCTGCCGTGAGAAATAGTACATTCCTGGGATGTCCACCCTTTCCATCGCGTGATGCATTGGGAATATGCGAAATAGGGTAAGCCCCACGGGTGTTTTCTGTTAACGAGTCATCCATCAGATCCAGCCGACGTGCCTGGGAGTCGAGCGAGACATTTTCCAGAACCGTGCCAAATAGTCTGGTGGTTTCGTAGATCTCCGGTTCGGCCTCCGGGGACAAATTGATCATCTTGGCATAGCAGCCACCTTCGAAATTAAATACACCATCTTCACTCCAGCCATGTTCATCATCACCGATCAAGGTGCGGGACGCATCGGCTGATAAGGTAGTCTTACCGGTACCGCTGAGCCCAAAAAATATTGCGGTTTCTCCGTTGGCACCGATGTTGGCCGAGCAGTGCATGGGTAATACATTCTTCTCAGGCAATAGATAGTTCATGACCGAGAAAATGGATTTCTTGATTTCTCCAGCGTAGCTGGTGCCACCAATGAGTACCAACTTTTTTGTAAAATTGATGATAATGAAGGTTTCGGAATTAGTGCCATCTATGTTCGGGTCTGCATGGAAACGGGGGAGGTCAATCACAGTAAATTCCGGCACATGACTACCGAGTTGTTCCAGTTCAGCCTGAATAAACATATTGCGTGCGAACAGGCTATGCCATGCATATTCAGTAATTATCCGAACTGGCATACAGTATTTTGGATCTGCGCCGACGAAGCAATCCTGCACATAAACATCTTTCATTTGCAGGTAAGTGGCCATGCGTTCGTGTAGCCCAGCAAATTTTTCAGGGGTGATCGGCTGGTTTAAAGGGCCCCAGTTAATTTTGTCGATCGTATTTTGGTCTTCAACTACAAATTTGTCGTTAGCAGAGCGGCCTGTGTGGTGACCCGTACGTACTACCAGGGGGCCAAGATGGGCTAGCACACCCTCTCTGCGGTTGATTGCCTGCTCGTAAAGTTCTGGTGTAGGCAGATTCCAGTAAATATCATTGAGTCCATGCAGCCCATGGTTTTCCAGGCCGTAATCACTATGTTTTTCCCCGCTGTGTTCCCTCATGCCACCCCCCGACATACTAGGTTGTTTTTGGTTTGGAATGTTGTCTCTACGACGAACCTTCGTTGAGGCAACTGACTAAATTACGCCGTCTGTGGAATCAGTGCAAGTCGTTTTGCCAGTAAAAATGGTTAGATACATCAGGAATTACTAAATCACGGCGAGTGGAAACACAGGGCTTACCACGAGATCCAGTCGCCACCAAAGCGCTACCACATCATCGACAGGTTTGCCATGGTATCTGGCATAATCTTACACTGCCCATTTTGGTGCCAAAAATGGCCTTTTAAGCCAAAATATCAACAGCCTGTGATGGTCCGCCCAAGGGATCTCTTCAGCTTCAAATCATGGAACTGGATCAGGCTGCATGGATGGTGAACTCTATTGCCCTTGCGATGGGTACAATTTTCCTTTCTTTCTTTTTAAGCTCAACAAATCCGTAGCGCTCCAGTGTTTTCAGGGTTCGTGACAAATTGCTGGGCTGCCGATGAGTTTTCTCGGCCAGTTCCTGAAGCGAGTCAGGCCTTGACTCAGCCATGATATGCAATAGTTCCCGGTTCTTATCACTCAACACTTCAGACAAAGA
This sequence comes from bacterium BMS3Abin11, assembly GCA_002897635.1. Taxonomy (NCBI): domain Bacteria; species bacterium BMS3Abin11. The sequence goes on from BDTD01000030.1 coordinate 19,228, forward strand.
TTTCATAGACGTAAACCATACTTTTGGCTCTCCCCGCCCTGGTGTGTATTCTCCTCTGGCAATCGCCAGCATCCTCGCACGAATTTTTTCCTCAGGCATAATGCCGACTACGATTTTTTTCATTTCATTTTCCTCTGTGCTTTTTCAACACTTCATCAGCTTCTTCAAAAAAGTCTTTTATCAACTGATGTGCATCAATAAATTCGTATGGGATACCTCTATCACTGGAGGTTCTATGCTTGTGGTCATATTCGACCCGCTGACCGGTATACCTGTTCCTGCTTTTCGATTTAACTGCGTGTGCATTATCAAATCCGAATAGTTTTTTTCCGCCTGGTTCATGTAGCGTCAAACGATAACTGATCCCATGCGGTCGTTCGAGAGTAGGTTCATCGATCGTTCGAACCTCAATCTTATACCAGTATTTGTCATCCAGAATGATGATGTTACCGTCCATCTCCAGCAACGTATCCAGACCAGTGTCCCTGTGCATGTTATTCCCTTAACGTTATCATCAGATGATAAGTATAATACACAAAAAGAAATATCCAAAGCTAAATGTCATCAATCTAGCCAGGATAAAAGGCGGTTAAAAAGCTGTTGGAGTGATGCGTACTGGATTTAACGGACATCGGGAACCGGGGCCACAAATACAAAAACCGAGATCTGAAAAAGTTTTTTTTACTAGTACCATAAAAGGTAAAGACAGAACCCGGCCCCTTTGACTCTGTTGGCCTAACATTTTACAAAGCCGATGAGAGTTAGTGAGTCTAGATATGATTACCAGGGGGGGTCAGCAAAACGATTATTTATAGCGTGGTTCCCATATCCTCACCATATCACTCATTTTTTGATTTATACATTGTTAAATAGACACAACCCCTTATATCTCCGAAGAAGGAACGACGCTTTCCACCCTGGCAATGTAAATATAGGCACTGTTTGTCCATATCCAAGATCCCACCCGGGTATAGGTCAAAGCGGTAGGGGTTTAGTGGCTTGGGCAAAGCAATAAGGAATTTTGCAGCTGCTTGTAAATCAAGCCGCTCGATTGACATGCCTGTCAATGGTATGTGGGCATCACGCGGTGTAACCGGTATCTCATAGGGGCCAATTAGCTTGTTTGTCTGTGGATCAACACCTTGCATCACCCCCATCCGCCAACATATGCGCACCCAGGTGGGTAGCCAGAAATCAGCCCAACTCTGAACTGGATGATCGCAGTTGGGTTGATCTAGCTCCTGAAGCAGTTGCACTAGTGGTGCTTGCTCAGAATTCGGAACCATATCAATCATTCGTATCAAAGCATAACGTGCTTGAAGCCATTGCAACACGCAGTCAGTTGACGGATTTGTGTCTGTCATAACCTGCGCAAATGAATCACTCTTGTTTTTGCTATATGCGGCAGCGATCTCAGAATGATCCGAGTTCCAGCAGATATCAATCAATGTAAACGCATCTTGTTCAGTACGTTGTACTTGATTCGCGATTTCTACAATTGCTTCACGAAGATAGCTCTCAGATGCACGCCATCCAATACCCACCAGCGGGCACTCGGATATGTAGTTCCTTACATTAGTATTAACTACATGTTGTTGATCAGGAGTAATGTTACTTAGCTCGGAAGACGTCAATTTAAAAGTCACCGATCCAATCGTATTACCTGATCGAAACTGATTTCTCAAACGTTCGAGTTCACGCACACAGCCATGAGGCTTGACGACAGGAAATACGTTAGCCTGCGCAAGCATTGGCATATGTGTTTTGTCCACCACCCTCGCATATTTGGTAACCTTCCATGGACGAGGAAGGCTTCCTCCTTCCGTCAGACCCACACTGTCCAAAGCAGTTTCCAGAAGTGTATCCCAATTAAGACTAACAATGGCGCGTACACGCTCTTCAACCACGAAGCGAGCAAGCGCCCGATGGCGCGGCGTATTACCTATTACCTGACAACGGTAATCCGATCTCACCGAACCAGCGTCTGTCGTCCAACATGCCTAGTTCTTCGGCAAGCCACAGCCGACTCTCTGAGTCTGATTTTCCATTTGTCGTCAGATTGTTGAGTACCAACTCCGCTAGTTTATAAAAATCGTCATCGGGGCCCTCTCCTAGATTGTGGGCTATCTCGTCAAGTTTAATCTTGAGCACCCCAACTGTCGGGGCGTTGGGAGTAGAAAATCCAGTTCCCGCAATCAGCACTGCTTGAGTACGCCCTTCAACTAAAGATGGAAATTGATGTGGAATGGTCATGTCTAAGTCTCAATGTCCACTTGACTCGGATTCGCTGTTCCTAGCCACTGTTTTCATCCTCTCTTGAGATATCTGGGGCCGCCAAAGCCACGAGATCAAGACCCTCAATCTCCTGCAACGTCTTACCCGCAATCCCTTGCAAATCCCCGTACATTCCAACCGTTGCCTGCATCACTCGATCGATCTGCACCTCACGTTTAGCCCATTGCCTGGTTATGGCTTTCCTTTCTTTATCCAGGTCTTCCTGCATTGAGGAGAATGCCTCGACGATGGCCTGGACTCGATGGCGAAAGCGCGGGCCAGTCAGATATTGGTAAATCATTTCCGCTTTTGTTTGCTGTCCTTCCGTGGTTTGACGCGCTGTCGCCACTTCTATCAGTGCATGGCGGAGCATCATAGCAACGGGTATCGCCGTTTTGGGGGCTGTGACCCACACACCATCTATCAGATCAAATGTATCCAAACCCTTCGGAAGGGTCTTGCTGACGATGACCGCTATTTCAGCCTTGGCAGCACGCTGATCATCGCGCAGTTTTGGCAGCCAACCGTCGATCCAGTTTTTGGTGCGTTTGGTTTCCCACAGGATCGTACCACTGAGCTGTCCGTTTACACCGATAACACGCTGCACGACATCGCCACCAAATTCCCCTTTGGGTACCGGCTCGATAGTGTCGAACGGGAACTTGCTGCACAACAGATCCTCAAGTTCCAGTTCCTGAACTTCACCCTGTAATTGCTGAGAGCCTTGTTCCGCACGATGCTTGAGTTCTTCAATCTTTTTCTGCATAGCGGCAATGGTGTGGTCTTTCTCCGCGACTTTCAGTTTCAGAGCTTCTTCGGCCTCTTTTTTCGCCTGCTCGCGGGTTGCCGTCAAGCCTTCCTGCACGCGCTTTTCGACGGTCAAATCTATTTCGCGCCTGGCATCATCCAGTTCGCGTTGTTTCTTGATCAGCTCGGCCTGCGCTTTTTGTGCTTCCGCGAGCTTCTCGTCGCGGATTTTAAGCACCTCCTGCAAATCAACCAATTCCCGTGTCTTTTCTTCGAGGTCAGTTGATACCGCCAGTTTTGCTTTCCTGGCTTCTTCGGTTGCAATCCGGGCGCGATCCTTTTTCAGCTGCTCTTCAACCTGACTGGCCACCTGCTCATCGAGCTTGTTCTTGGTCTCGGTCAACTGCTTTTCCTTTTCACGAATAGCCTGTTCACGTTGGGCAATATCGCTGTCTTTCTGCGCGAGCTGCTGCTCGAACTGCTGGCGGGTGGACTCGATGAGCGGTGCGGCCAATGATTCGGTGAGTTTGATCTCGGTCTTGCATTTCGGGCAAGTGATGGTGGGTTCTGTCATACCCACTCCTGAGCTTTTATTGCATTCATGATCTCATTCCAGTCTTCCGAATTGAATTATAAGGGTTTCGTGTCATTCAACGTTCTCATAAGTATGCAGCAGTTTCTGGCATTTCGTCCCACGTCCGCCCAGCCAGTTTGCGCCCGTTTGCCTTTTTTGCTCGACGCTTACCATCTGCCCCCCAACCACCCCACTGTTTGAAGAAAAATGCAACATCCTGTTCTATGCACTGCTCTTTTATTCCTTCGACCCATTCCGGTTTCATGGGCCGTGCCTTAGGCCCCGATTCACCACCGACAATCGCCCAGTGAATGCCCGTCAAATCCAGCCATCCAAGGTCTTCAAGCAAAGGCTCCATAGATAAAAACCGGATGCGGGTATCAATCTTACGCAATTCATCAATACGCGGGAGACCGTGTTTTTTGTTCTCGACGGAAACTCCCAGCCAGGCATTGGTGGGTACGATTCTATTTTGGTGTGCAAAATACCGGCTCATCCGCTTCGCACGCTTGGTGAGTATCTGGTAGGTATGCTGTGGCGTCCTGCTGATTACATCAAACACCTGGTCAAGAAAATCGAAGGGAATATCCTCATGGAACAGATCACTCATTGAATTTACAAAGTAGATTATTGGCTTGCGTCGCTTGAGTGGCTCACTCAGGCGTTCCTGCAACAAAGACAGCCTGAAACCGTTCTCGTATCCATTTGCACCCATGGCCTGAAGTCGTATGGCCATGGCTTCTGCATAACAGTGTTTGCAGCCAGGCGATACTTTGGTACAACCAGTCGTTGGATTCCAGGTTTGCTCAGTCCATTCAATTTTGCTTACCGTGCTCATACACACCTCCGCAGTCGCTCACTTTTATTGAAATGTACAAACCACTTTTTTCGTCGATTACTTGTGTCACTAACGTTTTCTACCTGTTTCTCCTTTTGCAATTCCTTGAACGCCAGTTGAAAATCATTTTCTAACCAGCCGGTTTGTTCCAACCAGTCCGCCAAATCGGCTTCATTATACGATGTTGGCTTGCTGGAAAGGCGATCCATCCAGAATTGTTTTACGTCTTCAATATCTGCCGCGAACTGATCACGAAGATCTGAATCTTCTATCGGTATCAGGTTCATTTGCCCTGTGCATTTTTCGCGACGTTCGTACCTCACGCGCCGCTGAATAATTTCAACCTTCTCGGAGATTCTTGAAAACTCAAGGATACCCTTCGGGTGGCGGGTCAGATAAACCATGTGGTAAATAGTTTTGTTCTTGTCTTTGTTCAATACTGTTGCATGGTACGATCGAGGTTTATTAGCCCCCGTCCCACCAATAGTCGACACAAGTTGATCCCGGTAGCGTCGAACAACCTCTTCCTCTCGTTTCTTCGGCTCCATGGATTGCAAGTTTGCAATCCACTTTTCATCAATGTCGCCAAGTAACTGACTCACCTGCTCACGCAGCTTGTTTTTGCTCAAAAAGCGATTCAGAGGATCATACATAAAAGTAATAAAAAATTCAGAGTTTGGCCTTCGCAACAGCTTCGATAATTTTGGCATGCCAACATCTGTCCACCCTTTTGGGTCAATAAAGAAAAAAGTAAAGCCGTTACCGCAACGGCTTAATATATCATCCTGGAGCACTGCATAATCTCCATGTAGAGCATGATGCTCTATGTATGCAGGGCATTTTTCATCGAGATACGATTTCAGCTTCTTATACCTTTTTCTTTGTGCTTCAACGTATATCGTCCTGAAGGTCGTACCTTCTATCTTGTGACTGGCAAGGCCTTCCTTCACCAGCTTTACCTTGTCCAACGATATAGCGATTGATGTACCAGCCAGATCCTCACTCTCATCCCCCCAGGGCCCGGCAAAGCAATCCACATAGGTAATTTCCTTAACACCACTAACACCTATAATATAAAGCAGCTTTTCAAGATAGCCCTTCAGTAACTCATGCTTGATAGCCGAGTGCTCTCTTCCCTCATAGTATTTATCGATTTCCATATCGACTACCTCTATTCATATTCAAACTCCTCCTTGTTGTTATCCAGCGTCTCCAGGGCGGCTAAACTCAATCCTTTGATCTTCTCCAACATTTTACCCGAAATCCCCTTTCCCATTTCTTCTTTCCCCCTTTCATTTTTGGTCTTTGGTCTTTGAATGATATCGTTGGAATATGCGTTTTTTTTGGTTTATATCCTTATGTAGATCCAAATTCATTTGGACAAAAAGCTGTGCGAATGAATTCGCACCTACAATTTTGCTGTTAGTTTGGCTTTTGATTTTGACCTTCTAGTCCCGTTCAGGCTTGCTGAGAAGCACAGATCGAGTCGGGGAAAGGAATGTGTTGTCTGAGCGCTAGCGAGTTTCACATCCCGCCGGCTCGATTGAGCATCGCAGGGAACCCGAAGGGCAAGCATGCGGGTGCTCTTTCTTCTGGTTACTCTTTTTTGAGCAAGCAAAGAAGAGTAACTCGTCCATGAAGGACGAAAACCTCAGATTAATTCAAGAAACCGAATAAAAAAGTAAACCGCAACTAAAAGGCAACATTAGCCGTGCGCCAGCACAAAAAAAGCCAAAACTTAACCCAGCGTATCCGCCATATCCCCCATGACAGCCACATAAATATTATGACAAAAAGATACCGCATCCTCATCATCCGATATCCAGGATGATGACCATTCAATAAGTGTTACATCCTGCATCGTCACGGGTGTCAGTTTTATTTCACCAATATAGTTTGTCACCGCAGGTGCAGCAACCGGTTCGGGGCCATTATCTATCGCATAACGCAAATAGTGATTATAGTCATCAACTTCTAACAATGTTTCATGGAAGGCACCATTGAGTACCCTTCTTGCACCGACCTCTGTTCCTGGTTTTTCGCCTACTGCCTCGCATGAACTTATGACGTTCGGTGCGCATGACATGTCATGAAAATCTCTGATTGCCTGCCACACCTTTTCGATGGGAGCATTGATGATGTTTGACTGGTAGATTGAGGGCATTTTTTTCTCCTTCTTCGATGCATTGGATAATTCTATTGAACTCTAATAATAAACCTATTTATACCATTATCTATCTCTTTTCTGACTCACCACACATAACTGAATAATTTCTTCTTTTTAGTTTTCAGCGCTACTGCTAAAGATTTCATTGACCATTTATATAATTCTTCCTGATATTCCATCGGCATAAAGACCAACACCACCAAACATTTTTTTCGCGACGATATAACCAACTAAACGGAGTTGTTCTGTTACATATTCCCGATATTCAGTGCTAACACTCATAGCCAGATTCCAGGAAATTAATCAGGCACTGTACCATCTGCCCGTTAGCACCCGGCCCCTTTATAGGGCCCAAGGTTTCGTTTGTCCAGGCATTGATGTCGATGTGCGCCCAGGGCACATCTTCAATAAATTCTGCCAGGAACATGGCGGCTGTGACCGCCCCACCGAAACGATTGTCAGATGAGTTCCCCAACTGCGCAACGTGGCTCTGCAATTCATTTTTATAGGCACTGACTAACGGTAGAGGCCATAGAGGATCACCGGAGTTCAGACCGGCATCATAAAGTGCATCAGACAATTTTTTTTCCGTAGAAAACATCGCGCCCACCTGTAGACCCAGTGCAACACGTGCCGCACCCGTCAGTGTTGCAACATCTATGATCACCCCCGGTCGATTTTCATTCTGCTCTGATACCGCTACTGTCAGTGCATCAGCCAATACCAGACGACCTTCTGCGTCAGTATTTTCAATCTCTACTGTCTTGCCATTGCGTGCTGTAATGACATCGCCGGGACGAAACGCCTTATCGCCTACCGCGTTTTCTGCCACGGCCAGCCAGATATCCACAGGGTGTTTGAATCCTGTGCGTTCCAGCCAGTCAGCCAGACCTACCAGTGCAGCAGAGCCGCCCATATCTTTTTTCATCATGCGCATAAAGGCTGATGGTTTGAGGTCGAGGCCACCGGTATCAAAGGTAATTCCCTTACCGACCAGTGCAACTGGCTTATGTGAGCTCTCAGGCGGCCGGTAACGAATATGAATCAGGCAGGGTGGATGTACTGCAGCCTCGCCTACCGCAAGCATTAGGCCCAACTTTTCTTTTTTCAAACGCCCGGCATCCCAAACAGTCACGGTACTCGCTCTTGAACCTTCAAACATTTCCTCCACCAGCCCGGCATAAGTCTGGGGGTTAAGATCAGCTGCTGGTAGATTAACAAGGTGACGAGCGATATTTACTGCGTGCCCCTGAGCTGCTGCCATATCAACGATAGCTGGTGAAAGCTTCAGGTGTAAGCCTGGTATTGACTGTTTTGATTCCCTGTCGCCTCGACAATAGCGATAGTCATACGCCGCCATTTCCAGACCTGCAAGACCACCCAGTACATTCGCATCTGTGCATTCGCCAAAATCTATATCAATCTGCTCGGCCATTAACTGCTCAAGCATGGCATATACCTGGCCCATTAAATCACGTGCCAGTGCATAGTCCCCGACCCATTCAAGCATTCCTTTTGAATTTTTCTCAGGTGGCGTCAAATCTACCAGGATATGCGGACAATTACCCGTGGCTAACTGTACTACACGCTGATCTTTCTTTTTAAGCAGTTTTTTCTGCCAGCGCATTGTGTCGCAGGTCAGCTTGTTATAGCGTTGTTCGAGCTCTGAAGCATTGTAAACCAGACTTATTTTCAGTAACCCTTCCTGTTGCTGCATATCTGCATTCTCCAATGCCTGCAACAACCATGGCCGTACCGGCAACCCCAACTCTGCAATCAATGTTCCACAGCTGTTGCTCCGAATGTTTTTTTCTGTCATAAGTATTTCCTTACTGATTTTCAGGATCAATTATGTCACATGTAAAATCCACACTGATTACCATTCTCTTTTTCGCTATTGCCGTTTTTGTAATTACAATGTCCCAGTCAGCAGCTATGGCAGAAAGTTCTGATGCCAATATCAGTCTCAGTCCATTGGTAAAAGGGCAGGAAGGCATCAAAAAACATTATGTTTTTGACGTTGTTATACATAAGCCGGATGAAATGGACAAACTTCTGGAAAGAATAGAGCAGCTGTCCAGCACCATTACGCCGAATAAGGATGATCCCAGCCTGGCACTCGTATTACATGGGCCAGAAATTGCTTTTTTCACTCGTAAAAACTACCCGAAATACATGGATCTGGTCGATCGTGCCGCCGCGCTGGATAAAAAAGGGATAATTGATGTCAAAGTGTGCGACACCATGATAAGGGCACTTAATATTGATGATTCAGAGCTGCCGGATTTCGTGGAACATGTACCCTATGGCCCGGATGAGATAAAGCGTCTCATTAAGCAGGGCTTTATCAAGATGTAATTAGTGTAGTGTCAAACGATACAGGACACTACCCTAGTAAGGACATAACATGAAAAAACTGATTTTCTATTTTCTTATCGCGTTGCTGCCTCTTTCTGCGTCTGCCACCGCACCTGATCTCAACCTGAAAGACATGTCGGGCAAAGCGCACCAGCTCAGTGAATATATTGGAAACGGGCAATGGACAGTTGTCGTGATGTGGGCCAATGATTGTCATGTCTGTAATGCTGAAATCGAGGGCATAGATATGTTTCATGAGGAGCACAAAGACAAAAATGCCCGGATACTGGGAGTGTCGATAGATGGCTGGGACAAGATCGCCCTGGCAAGGGATTTTGTCAAACGGCACGACCTTTCATTCCCGAATCTCATTGTTGAGCCGGACATGAAATACATCGAGAAATTTGGCGGCGGTGATTTTGTCGGTACGCCTACCTTCTACATCTACACACCGGAAGGGGAAATCGTTGCTTCGCAGGCTGGTGGGGTACCGATGAATATTATTGAGGATTTTATAAAAAACTATAAGAAGAAGTGAGAAGGGGAAAGGGGAAAGGAAAGTCAAAACCTTGTTGTTTCCCGTCATGCCGGTGCTGGCCGGTAACCAGGGGTTTCTTTATAGATGGATTCCGGCTAGAAGCATGCCGGAATGACGGTTTTTTTGATCCTGGTTTTGATGTTTGGTGTTGACCTTCAGTCCCGTTCAGGCTTGCCGAGAAGCACAGGATGAGCTGGGGTTTCGGGGTGTGCCTGTTTGAGGGCGTAGCCCGAGTTCACACCCCGCCAGCTCATCCGAGCATCGCAGGGAACCCGAAGGGCAAGCATGCGGGTGGCCTTTCTTTTGGTACCTTTTCTTTGGCCATCAAAGAAAAGATACTCGCCCATTAAGGGCGAAAAACACGTAACAATTCAAGAAAAATAATAAAAAATGAAAACCAATCGTGCGCCAGCACAACAACAAAAAGCACTATTTACGAAGTAAATTAATCAACCACTTACCAAGATCGGCTATCTCCTCGATCGAAACAGAATGTCCCATCGGATAAGTTCTCCACTGTACATCAATTTTTCTTTCAAGTAGCAAATCGCGGGTAAACAGACCAAGTTCTACAGGCACTATAGGATCCTGGCTGCCATGACCCATAAAAACGGGTGTGCTACTTGCAAATTCTGACAAAATCTCATCAAGAGTGTTATGCAATGGCAGATAACTGGATAGAACGATTATTCCTGCAAGCTGCTGAGGGTGCTGCAGACCCTGATACAGTGCAATTGCCCCTCCCTGTGAAAATCCAGCGAGTATAATGCGTGATGAGGGTATACCCAGACTGACCTGCTCTTCAATTAGGACTGCGAGGGTCCTCGCCGACTCTTTTACCCCTTCTGAATCTTCCTTTTCATTGATAGAGATACTGCGGATGTCATACCAGCCACGCATTTCCATCCCGCCATTGACCGTGATTGGTCTGATTGGTGCATTAGGGAAAATAAATCGTATCGGCAGGGAATCTGGTAAGTCCAACATGGGGATGATGGACTCAAAATCGTATTTATCAGCACCCAGGCCGTGCGCCCAGATGACGCTGGCAACGGGCTTTTTACCTGTCTCGACTACTAGAAAATCACTCTTAGTCTGCATAGGAAGCAGTTCAATCAGATTTCAGCAAGCGGTTTAAAAAAAATATATAGGACCTCTATTAATTCAGCTCACCGCCCTTCAGGCTTATCCAGTTCAGCAAGCTTTGAACGCTTGCCTGAAGGATCTGTATAGCGATCATTCAGCCGTTCAGTCTGCTCATTAGCAGACTGGATAATTGACTCCAGCTTTCTCAATGTACGCTTGCTCCAACCGATCGGGGCCGGTTGAAAAATGCTGCGGTTAAACTGTGTGCTGCTACGAAAAGACAGACGCAAGTTTGGATCACCAGGCCCTTTCTGAGCCGGGATCCTTTTCTCGATGTTCCTGGCAACCTTTCTGCGCCACCAGAAATGAAGCAACAGGTAAACTGCAAAAACAGATGCGGCAGAAAGTATCGCCAGCACAATGTTTGACGATACCCAGTCAGAAACTTCCTTATAACCCATTCCAATGCCTGAGAGAAACGAAGCTATGCCCGCTGCAATCAGTGTTGCAAATACTGCATCGCCCCAAAGCACTCGAGTACGCCAGCGCGCGATATATCCATTTAGTTCTGGAACAATTGATTCTTCGATATATTTGGCAAGCTTTTCTATGCCGCCAACAATACGGTATGAACGCTCAACTTCAACTTCTGCCATGCGGGCCGTGATGTCAGCCATATCGGCATCACGTTTCGACTGAAAACGCGCCTTGCGTGTCTCGTCGTCTATCTGTACTGCTGCCTTCTCATTATAGATGGTAAAGAAGCGGCCAGCGGTCAGGCCTTTTTGTGCCAGGGCCCGTTGCCAGGCACCGACTACATCTTCAGGGTTATCCTCCCTGGCAGCCGTATCAATCTGATTCAGGATATACATAAACTTATTGGCATCCTGCCGGTCAACCGTAGCTTCGACAAGATGATTTAGCGTATCCTGCATCGCACCCGGCTCCGGGTGGCGTGCATCAAAGAATAATAATACTAAATCCGATAAATCTATAATATGCGATGAAATTCGTAATATTGAGGTACGCTGGGCATCGGCATCAAAACCCGGCGAATCGATAATAATTTTGCGTTTTATGTGATCGGCGTTACTGGTTTTAAGCTGCAGGAATGAGTCGATCCTGCGCCCCTCTCCTTCGGCAACTTTCTCAATCTCGCGACTAATCTGATAGAAAGGAAATCTCGCATCACCATTTAATGCCATGCCCGGCAAGATACGAGGTTCGTTTTCCCCGCCATAACAAATCACAGTAAATTTATCATCAACCGCCTGGTTCCCTGTAGATTGTAGATCCTGACCAAGATAATCATTAATAAATGTAGACTTACCTGATGAAAATGTCCCAAGAATTGAAATCATTGGCCACCAGGCTATACGCAGAGCGAATGATTCATCCCTGCTTAACAAACCCATTCGGTAGGCTAGTTGATCAAGTTGCTTGTAGGATACCAGGGCTTCGGAGAGAACCGAATTCTCCATGGTAATATGCTGCTCCAGCTTGGACAGCATCGATTTCAGGCGTTTTGTTGTGCGCAGCGAAAATGGCCACATTATTGTTACTCCTGTTTTAGAATCTTCTTAACGGAAGGTTATATCCATAAGGGTTGTAGGTGTAGGTCAACTGAGCAGCAGATGGTGTGTTGGCCGGATTCCCTGATACCGGGACAATTTTTACAGGCTGCGGCGCATAAAAAGTCGGCTGGCGTGGGTATAAAGGCGGGGTAATGCGGCTACTTGACCGCCCATAAGGTCTGGAGGAACCAAACGGTATCATCTTCTCAAACATATTAAACGGCGCTGACACATTGCGGTTTAACTGCCACATATTGTATTGCATGTGGCTGATATTGGTATTCATATCATTGATATTGCCGGCTACCGCACGTAAATCTTCTGAAATAGGGCGCATGTACGCAGTTGCATCTGCAATCTGGCCCATTGTCCCCGAAATCTCACCCAGATCTTCAGTCACACTTATCGTCATCTCATGCACATTCTTCGCCACATCAGAAATATCACGCGTTAGGTTATAGATCAGAAAGAAGCCATATGCGGCGAGAAGTATGAAGGCAACCAGTGATGGATACACGATCAATTCCCATCTGCGGGCACTCGCTTCAAAACTATCTGCCAACCTGCCCATGCATTCTGCACCACCTTCTATAGCCTCGACACTTAATGCATTTGTTTGATCTACTGTATTACCCATTCCTGAAAGCCCCTTTTATGGGCACCTCTATTAATCCATGAATATTCATCTCACATTCCAAATCGTTCATCTCTGCGTTAAGAATCTTCGCATCTATCCAGAATTAATAGAGTTACCCTTATATTTAAAAATCTCCCGCTGCCCCCTTCTGCATAATGTCAAGAATGATCTTCTTTACATTTATGGCCTCTTCCTTGAGCTCAGGCGGTAATGGTTTACCTCCATAAATCATGAGGTCCATATTCAGGCTGTATAACCAGGCCTGACCCTGTTTATCTTCAACAAGCGCTACCCGACAAGGTAAATATGCCGAATACGCATCATTGTAATCCATCATTTTTGCCGCTGTAACGGCATTACAAAACATAAATATTTGCGCATGCCGATATGGTTTCCCCGTCATGGCCTCAACTTCCTTATATAAAGGAAGTTCTCCCACATGTTTAATATTGTGAGCATTGGCTGCAATCTTCATGCTTTGAATAGCATCATCAATTGAAACGCCATCTTCCAGCTTATACTTCCAGGTCGTCGCATCAACTGCACTTCCTGTTTCAAGCACATTTTTTACGAGCTCCTTATAGGCATTAAATGCACCTGGATCAAACTCTGTCTGAAACTTTTTAATTTGCGGGTACATCATGCCAGCTGCCACAACAGCAGCTAATCCAATAAGCGCCAGTATATTACGTAGCAGACTGATTAAAAACACATTTTCTCCTTTCCTTTGGCGGGGCTGACAGAGGCCGCATTGCTACACGACAGTCTACCAGTATTTTTTTTGTAGTTTTTCTGCAATCGCGGGGTCGTACTGCGATAAGAGTTTCATAATGCTAATAGCTTCTTGTTCTCGATGCAAACTTAAATAGCGTGGGATAGCATTTTTATAGGCCCATGTGGCACCATTCTTATCTCCTTGCTGCAACAGCATATTACCCAGTTCTGCGGCAGCTTCAGGCATATTTTGATATTTAAACATCAATCTTTCATAGGCTGCCTGAGCAGGTCCGGTTTTACCTTCCCAGTACAATCGTCGAGCCTCTTTCAGAGCAAGAAAATAATCTGCTGTTGCAGTTGCTGTATTTTCTGTTTCCATGTCACCAGCATGAGACGCCGCTTTTCCGGGCCCATACATAGCCATTGGCTGCATATTGTTGTCTTCTGCAACACTGGACTCTGGGTCATAATTCTCTGGAGGAAAATTTGATTTCAGGGCCACATCAGCCACGGGCTTCTTAGCCGAATCCATCGCTTGCTTATTAACACCATCAAGCACATTGCGCCATGGATCATCTGCTCTTTGTTGTGGCGATACAGCTCGGCTTTCCACCCTGGTTACTTTTGCTGGATCCGCAGAAATTGTCTTTTCATTCTTCTCTTCGTGCTTCTTTTTATCGTTTTTATCTGTGACCACAGACCCTGCATCCAGTTTCTTTAACTCATTTATCTCTGCTTGAGTAACTTCGCCTACCAGGCTGGAAAAATCGCTCTTCAGCTCATCACGAAATGAAAAAATGAGGACGAATGAGAGCAGCAGGATAATTGACAAAAGATGACAGAGTAACCAGCGGGCGATATTCATAACAGATTTCTTTGCTGAGAATACATATGGGTACCTCTATTAATTATGGATAGATCAGATTGCATGCAAAATCGTTCATATCAAGGCAAGTCTCGCACGTAATAGCGAGCTATTGCGAAGATTCTTAACCCAGAGATGGACGATTTTGTATGTGAGATGAATATTCATGTGTAATAGAGGTGTCCATATATTTAAGAAGCCTTGTTATTTCCTGCTCCTGGTAGATTTTTTTTCTTCTTTTTAACCTTACCAGTTTTGAACAGACTCCGTGACAGGCGCCATACTTCTCCTGCGGCTTTATTTGCCGGCATCATCTCAAATACTGTTAGTCCTTCACTAAACGCCCTGCGGTATGCCGTTCTTTGGTAAAGATAGCATTTCTGCATCTTTAATCCGTTAATCATAGATAGGGCTTCCATCGTTTCTTCAGTCTCTTTCACTTTTGGATGCGTATCAGCCCTGTTTATCAAACCCGTAACGATGGTATCTTTCTTACAGTTTTTTCGTACAAGATCCATAAATCGCTGTGTTGACCACACATCAGGCTGAGAAGGAGCAACCGGGATGATGACGCGCCCTGCAATTGTCAAAGCCTTTTCCATTGCCGGTAAATCGGCTGTACCCACATCAACAATCAACTCATCCCAGTCTTTAATCATCTTTTTATTCAGCTCCTGAAATACTGGCAGCAGGGGTGAATAATCCATTTCTTCGCGAACATACATAACATCAGTAAGACTACCCTGTGGATCCAGATCGACTACTGCAGTCTTTTTGCCCTGGATCGCTAACCAGATTGCCAGGTTGAAAGCAACTGTACTTTTTCCGGTACCACCCTTGAAATTACCTACCAGTGTAATCACTACTATCTCCTCTGAGGCTGAACCGGAACTTCAAGTTTACGATAATCTTTCGGTAGCATGAACAAATTCGTATCAGGTTCCTTGACCTTGATATTCCGTAATTCTCTAACCGAGCCATTAGGGAAAGCTTCCCGAACTGTGATCCCCAGTTCTGTGTCATACCAGCGCGTACCTGATTGTTTTTTGCCATCTGCTCTGGTCATAACTACTTCCCAGCGCTCGGCCTCTCTCCCATTTATTTTTTCCTTACCGACCATGCTTGCATTGATACTTACTCCATTCGGTAACTGCTCACGTAAGGTAATACCACGTTCTTTATCCAGCCATTGTTCTATTATGAACTGCTGCTGATTCGGCCCTGGCCGCGTTATCTTCCAGTGCATCGCCTGCTGGCCATTAACCTTTTCTTCACCCACTTTTTCACATTTTGTATCCGGCATGTTGTCACACGGGTTTTGCACAACAGCACCAGGCATAACTAATGGAACAGGTGATTTTTGTTCAAGATATTCCTTTCTATCGGGATACAACACCCTCATCATGCCGCTACTGGCGATGTATTGCTGGACTATTTCTCCCTGAGGAGTAAACATTTCAATTCGTACTGACTTGTCCCCTGAGACGTATAATTTCATACGTGTCGTCTGCATGCCAGGCGCTGACTGAATAGCCTCAGCAGAAAAAGACTGTGTCCCAGCATATGTATCGGGTACTACTAAGAAAAGTACCGGCAGCAATATGGCGATGACAAATTTCATAAAAACTGGCCTCATTATTCATTTAGCCTGCTGAGTCACCAGAAGCCAGGGCTCGAAAAAGGCATCCGGCCATTTCCCATACCAAATGGGAATCCTCTGCCTGAATTCCCAGCAAAAGGGAATCCCCCCATAGAATTATATCCGGATCCAAAACCTGTCGGATACCCTGGCTGATAACCACGTTGGTATGGCGGGTACTGTCTGTTGCTATAAGCAGAAAAATCTCTTCGGAAATTATCAGGATATACAGGCATCTGTTCGAAATCCTGTGCCTGAGGATAACGGAACCAGTTCCCACCGATAGCAGGCGATGTTCCCTGTACAGGTGCATTTTCTGAAGGCAACACAGAATATTTAGTGCCTAAGGCTTCATTTTCATCCAGTGGCGGATACCTTGATTCATCAAGCTTATCCCTTGATTGAGAATTTTCGTTAGCACGCCAACTGTTAATCTCTGAAGGAACCGGATTTCCATCGATCAAGGGTTTACTGGATTCTATCCATGGGTTTACTGTCAGCATTTGAGCATACGTGGGTGTAACAGAAAAACCCGCTATAGAGATCAACATAATAGATACAAGCGGCTTCCGGGTTGAATTAAAAAATAGTTTTTTTTTCATCCTTGTTTCTCTTGCACGCCTGAACAATTGATTCAAAATCAACCACGTGGAGGCTTAAGTCGTATACCCCGCCGATTTTTCGGGGTGATCTTCTTGTTAACGCCGCTCTTTTCGACTGATTTTTTCTGCGACTGCTCTGCTGCTTTTTTTGCAGCCTTTTTTGCCGATTTTTTAGCCTTTTTAGCTGACTTTTTGACAGCTTTCTTCTTCGACAATTGTTTTTTCTTTTCTTCCTCAACCTTACGGGCTTCCTCAACCTTGCGGGCTTCCTCAACCTTACGGGCTTCCTCAACCTTGCGGGCTTCCTCAACCTTACGGGCTTCCTCAACCTTGCGGGCTTCCTCAACCTTGCGGGCTTCCTCGACCTTGCGGACTTCCTCAGCCTTATGAGCTTCCTCAGCCGAACGAGCCATTTCTTGTGCAGTCAATTGTTTTCGTCGTTTTCTTTGATCAAAGATATTTTTGATCAACAAATAGATAGCCCTGAGTGCAAAAAATATTGTGCTAACGACTGTAAATAAAATGGTCCAGACTTTGAATCCCAGATCAGCGAAACTGAATTTCTTTTTAGCAGGCTGTTCACCCTGGTTGTTATCACCACCACCAGGCAATAAAGGGTCGTCAGGGAGTATGCTTCCTGCACAGAACGCCTTACGGGCACTTATACATCCAAGAGGAATGACTAACAGAGTTAATACTGTTGAAATAATTACACCAAACATCAGTGTAATGGCCATACCATTGAAGATTGGGTCTGATAGTATAAATAACGAACCAAGCACCAATGCCATGGCAGTAATAACAATGGGTCGTGTTCTTGTTTTACAGGCAAGAATCATGGATTCACTTACCGGGTACCCTTTCGCCACCATATCCCGTGAGAATTCGACTAACAGTATTGAGTTGCGCACTATAATTCCAGCCAGAGCAATAAAACCGATCATAGAGGTGGCGGTAAAATCCTTGCCCAACAATGCATGACCGGGAACAATCCCGATCAAGGTTAGCGGAATTGGCGACATAATGATGGCAGGCATGATGAAATTGCCAAACTCCCAGACGACCAGGATATAGATCAGCACCAGCGCAATCATAAATGCCCCACCCATGTCGCGGAAAGTTTCCCAGGTAACGGTCCACTCACCTGTCCACTCCCAGGTCGATTTAGACGTATCCTCTGGGGCGCCATACCAGGAAAAATCAGGTTTAACACCATCCGGTGCCGTATAGTCTTTCATTTGCGATATTATATTGAAAATACCATATACCGGTGCTGC
Source organism: bacterium BMS3Abin11 (assembly GCA_002897635.1). NCBI lineage: Bacteria > bacterium BMS3Abin11. The sequence continues at coordinate 37,121 of BDTD01000030.1, forward strand.
CAGCGCACCCGTCATATCACCCGTAACAAATTCAACCGGCTGCAAATCCTTGTGATAAATAATCGGATCATGCTTTACCTTAACAAATTTACCCAGTTCTGCGATTGGCAAGGAGTCTCCTTGCGAAGACGGTATAGGCAGCTGTAACATTTGACTAAGTTGCGAACGCTGGTACAAAGGTGTTTGTAATACAATAAAACGGGGCTCAAGCAAACGCTCAACCTTAACATCACCTAACTTATAACCGCCCATTGCCATATCGAGATTTCTATTGATGTCCTCAACGCTGACGCCTCTCCGTATTGCTTTCTCCCGATCAATTTCAAAACGCCACATATCATATTCATCCGGCATCAATGTATCGACATCCGTTATGTCCGTTGCTCGCTGAAACATCTTTTCCATGTCACGAGCAAATTTACGGCGAGTTTCAGCATCAGGGCCATATATTTCGGCAACCATGGTCTGCAGTACCGGTGGTCCGGGGGGCATTTCGACGACCTGAATCCTGGCGCCTGTAGCTTCAGCAATGGGCGTCAGTAAATCGCGAGCCTGCTCGGCTAATTCGTGTGAGGTTTTGCTTCTATCCCCTTTATCCAGCAGCTCAACCTGAATGTCGGCTTCCCAGGGCTGTTGACGAAGGTAGTAATGACGAACTAGTCCGTTAAAATTGAATGGTGATGCGGTACCGACATAACTCTGTAATTGCCTAACCTCCGGTAATGTCTGCAGGGTTTTGACCATCTTAAAGGCGAGGTTACTGGTATCCGGCAGTGCCGTACCTTCCGGCATATTTATGACAACATTGAATTCTGCTTTATTGTCCAGTGGCAGAACCTTAACGCGTGCAAGATTGAAATAAAATAAAGACATGCTGGCAAAAAAGGCCACAAAAAGCCCTATAAGAAACAGCCTGCCGTTTCTCTTTTTTGTGATTAGAGACGTTAATATTTTACGGAAGAAACGTTCAAGCTTCTCATTACTCTTATGTTCTCTTTTCTCCGCTTTCTTCAAATAAGAAAGGCTGGGCTTAAGCCGCATGGCCAGATAGGGTGTAAAAACGAAGGCGGCAAACAATGAAAGCAGCATTGCCACTGAACCCAGTATCGGGATCGGCTTCATATAGGGGCCCATCATGCCGCTAACAGCCCCCATGGGCAGCAATGCGGCAATAACGGTCAAGGTCGCGAGTATGGTTGGATTACCGACTTCCCTGACAGCATCCACCGCTGTTTCGGCACTCATACTCCCCTCTTCCAGCCACCTTCGGTAGATATTCTCAATCACAACGATTGCATCATCGACCAGTATGCCAATAGAAAAGATCAGCGCAAAAAGTGAAACACGATCGATGGTAAAGCCCAATATCCATGCCACAAACACCGTCATCATAATGACATTGGGAATGACAATGAGTACCACCAATGATGCACGCAGCCCGAGGAACCACCAGATAAGCAATGTCACAGCACCGGTAACAAAGAACAGCTTGAGAATAAGGCTATTGACCTTATTATTAGCAGTTTTACCATAATTCCGGGTAACTGCAATTTTGACATTATCAGGAATCAGCTGCCCTTTTAATGTTTCAATCTTTGCCAGTACATCATTGGCTACTTCAACACCGTTGGTTCCTGCTTTTTTGGCCACTGCAATTGTGACCGCTGGCGCACCGTCGGGAACCAGTGATGTATCGCCCTGATAAGCCGGGCCAGTATAGAAGCTGACAACATTTTTCGTTTCTTGCGGCCCCTCTATCACATCAGCAACGTCCCGAACATAAATGACTGAACCACCTTTCGTACCGATGACAAGATTCTCTATATCACTGGCCGTTTTCAGAAAACTACCTGTATAAACGTCAAAAGAGGACTTGCCGGACTCAATGCTCCCCGCATCCAACTCACCATTGGCGCTACTGATGGTATGTGCAAGCTGATCCAGGGTTAAATTAAAACCCGCCAGTCGGGCTGGATCGACCTCTACTCTAATCTGCTCCGGACGACCACCGGTAATAAATGTCTGGCTGGTATTTTTTACCGCTTTGAGGCGCTGCATGACATCCAGGCTCAGCAGCCGCAGATCCGAATCATCCATTTCTTTCGACCACAATGTTAATGTCACTATAGGGACATCATCAACTGCCTTTGGTTTAACCAGAGGAGGTGTAGCACCGGGTGGAATCTTATCCTTGTTGGATTCCAGCTTGTCGTACAATTTTACCAGTGACTTACCCATATCTTCGCCAACAATAAACTGGACAGTAACCATTGCACTGCCTCGCTGGGATGCTGAATAGACATGCTCGATGCCCTTGATTTCAGACATTAACTTTTCCAGCGGGTTGGCAATCATACTGGCAACCTGTTGCGACGAAGCACCAGGATAGTTGACAAAAATATCTACCATGGGCACAGATATCTGTGGATCTTCCTGCCGTGGTGTAAACATCATCCCCATGAAACCGAGACCAAGCAGGGTAAAGTAAAATAATGGAGAAAGCGGCGAATGAATGAAGCTCTGAGCAAGTCTACCGGCGATCCCCAGTCCTTTTTTGCTGCTGTCAGCTACACGTTTATCCATGGCACAACTTAAACCATTGGTATTGTTGTTCTCTCCATTCTCACTGGTAGCAGTCTGATTGTTGTTATCTGTCATTGTTGTTTCGCAATGTTATGTTCTTGACGGGGCAGTAGTCAGTGCAACTACTTGTTACTTCGATTTTTTTGGCTGCCATCCTGATACGATGCCCGGTGGTGGATTGTCAATAATCCTCTCGTTACCACTCAGACCCGAACTGATCACCACCATCCCTTTGCCTGTCCTCTCACCGGTTCGGACTATGCGCATCTCGGCAACGCCTTGTTTATTTAGAATAAAAATGGACGGCAGACTACCACGGTGAAGAATGGCTGTTTCAGGAACAACAGGAGCCTCGACGGCCTGGTCCATATCAATTGTAGGAACCTTTACCCTGACATACATCCCGGGTCCTGCAACGACATCAACAGGCAAATCCAGTTTTATTTTGACGGTGTGACGACTGGGGTCTGCTACCGGATAAATACGGCTGACACGCGCCATGATATCTTTGTTGCTGCCATCCAGCCTGACAGGAACCATTTGTTTCAGTTTGAGATTTTTGACCAGCCTGACGGGAACATCGACTTTAACCCTTAGATATTTGATATGGGCAAATTTTAATAAAGGCTGCCCTGGCTGAACAGTATCGCCGACTTCAACCAGCTTGTTTGTAATCACACCATCAAAAGGTGCCAGTGATTTTGTATCGCGAATTTTTGCATCAAGTTCAGCTAGCCCTGCCTGGGCCTCAAGAAAACCAGCATAGGCCTGATTCATACCTGTGCCACGTTGAATAAGATCGGATTGACGTACAAGCCCCGGGTTACCACTGTCGAACATACTGGCAAAATTTTTGGTGAACATATTGTCAAACAAGCCAGGTATTGCCATGCCAGGCGCACGTGTCACATCTCTGCTTTGTGGTGCCCAGAGCTCCCGGTTATATTGTGCGCGGGCATTGCGTAGCGCACTGTTAGCACTGTAGATACGTGATTGTATTGCCTGGCGTTTGGCCTGTAACTCATCGTCGTCAAGTGCTACCAGCAAAGCATTCTTGGTAAAACTGTCGCCTTCTGAGCCGCTAATAAAAGTAACCCGACCTGGCATTTGAGCATTCAGGACAACTTCCTTATAGGGGATAACCGTGCCGCCCAGAACCGATGAACTGCCCACAAGCTGTTGCTCAACATCCACGATTCTCCAGGCATTTGCAACCGGGAATGCAAGCGTAAGACAAAGTGCTGCTATAAATTGCAAGAACCTGAATTTACTTTTCTGCGGCGGGAGACCTGCCCGATATACTGCCATGGATATTCCTCTTTTCTGGGGTTCCCGATGTGCGCACCCGGCCTGGTAAGACCCCGGCAAGCACAATCATTACATTCAATTGTTTAAAGCTTTAAATAACGCACGGCATCTTCGTCCACTGTCCACAGCAGTCGCTGAAATTCGAAGGCCTGCGAAATCAGGGGTAAAACTCTGTCATCTCCACTCAATTAGAGACATCCGACATTAACATATCTTACAATCTGAAACATGCCAGGAGCATACTTTCTTCGCGTTTTGCGTAGCCAGAGCTACATAGAATTTTTACTAGCCTGTCTGATTCTCTGATTTTCTTCATACAACACCTCTTCTTCAGGGAATATTTCTCTCAGATCGGCCATACTCAGCGTTGTACCTTTTTCGTCAAATGCGGCCCAAACCTTCTGCCATCTGACATCATCAAACCAGAAGCCTTTCGGTAACACACAAACCAGCTCCTGATTAAAATCGGTAATCACTTTCGGCTCAATCAATCTACCCGCCATTTCTTGACAGCTCCTGGTAGCGTATCCAGTGATAAATATCGCGGGCGAGGCGATCCGGTGCCTCAATCTGCAGCGCGTGCTTCGCCCCATCTACATATTGAACATCAAATGAGGGCTGGCGACCCTTTTCGAGCAGGGTAATCAGGCCATTTTCATCAACAAGAGGATCAGGTCTTGCCAGAAAGAGCTGTACCGGCTGTCTGATACGCTTGATATACTTTTTAATAAATTCACTCATGCGCATGCTTTGCCTGAGAAAATTCTCATCCAGTTTTTTTAATCGTGACTTATCCGTTGCCAGGGCTGCCTGAATTTTGCTGCTCGTGACATAAAGCTCAGGGTCGAACTCGGCGGCCATATCCCGCTCGCTCAGGTCCGACATCCCAGCCAGGGATTTGACTTTTTGTGTCAGACTGGTGCCTGGTCTTATTAACCGTGGGCTGATTAATACCAGACCTCTGCTTTGTCCTTGATAGGCAATACCATAGGCAAGCGCAAGCCTTGCACCCCAGTCATAGCCAACAATGTAGACCGACTGGTAATAGGCCCTTAATGGCTTTAAAAAGGAATGAACGTCGCTGACGTAATCTTCGAACTGCACAGGCTTACCGTTGACCTTGCGGGAGCTTTTGCTGCTGTAGCCACTACCACGACGATCCAGAGCGAATACATCGTAACCCCGCTCTACAAGTTTTTCTGACAGGGCACGGCCCCAGCCTGCATGCCCTTCCAGTCCATGTAGATAAATTACAGCAACCCGCTGCTTGCCACCGCGACGATATCCTGTAAAGGCCTGGAGAGAACCATCACTGGCATGGAATTCCCGCTGTTCAGGAAATTCCCTGGGGATGCTTGAGAGATACTTGCCGAGATCGTAATCAACCTGTCGCGGCTGTGACACCTGTGAATCTGACTGGCAGCCCGCTAAAGCGACAACAAGCACCGCTAACAAAATACCAGTCAAATATTTCAACCGGGTGAACTGCATATACAACTAAAGGGTACCTCTAAAATCAAACTTTACCATAATCAGCTATACCCGGGTTACCCTTGACACCGACCAGCTTAGGTATATTCATTTTCTTTATCTTGACGGTTTTTTTGTCTAAAAGATAGGCAGAAACGACATCCCAGATTGGCTTGCCGTCAGGTATCGAATTGACCGCTGCCCAGCCGGATACCATATATTTCTTGGACGCTTCGAGCTTCTTGCCATTATCGAGCCGCACATCTGTTACCCGACTACCAATTTTTTTATTGGGTGCCAGTGTATAGTCAATACCCCCCACACGAACCATGTCACCACCCTGCTGGTAGTAAGGGTCTTTGTTAAACAGGTTGTCTGCGATATCCTCAAGGATGATCTTGATATCCCCACCCATCATCTCACGACGATAAGTGTTTGGATAGGTAATACTGGTCTGATCCATGACATTCTCAAAAGTAATGCTCTGGCCACCTAGCACGGTAGTACCCCAGCGGAAACCCGGAGACAGCGAGATTTCTGCATCATTCACCTCGCGCAGGGCATCACAAATGACCTGGTCGAAAGTACCGTTGAAATTACCACGGCGATACAGGGTCTGGTCGGCAACCGCCAGCTTCTTACGCAATTTTTTGCGATAAGGCGCGCGAACTTTCTCAATGTACCTGAACATTTCAGCATCGGCGTCCAGTAGATTCGAAAATACCGGCATCAGACGGTAACGAAATCCCTGTACCTTGCCCTTTCGTACATCGAGATCCATGACACCAAGAAATTTACCGTTTGAACCCGCATTGGTAACCAGCGTTTTACCGCCCGAGTTCTTGACTACCGTTGGCCTGGGCACACCATCATGCGTGTGGCCACCAAAAATAACGTCAATGCCAGTGACTCGTGAGGCCATTTTTAAATCCACGTCCATGCCATTATGCGAGATTACAACAACAACGGCTGGTTTTTCCTTCGAACGAACCTGATCCACCACTTCCTGCATTGATTCTTCATTAATACCAAAAGTCCAGTCCGGGATAAACCGTTTTGGATTAGCAATCGGTGTATAGGGGAAGGCCTGGCCGATGACAGCCACTTTGACACCATTAACATTTTTTATGACATAAGGCTTGAAGGCGTTTCCGGTTTCTTCGTTAAAATCTTTAAAATCTGCGAATTTATAATCAAACAGGACGTCTTCCTTAACATGAACGTTCTGTGCGACGAAATCACCTTTGAAATCGCCCACATTTGCGATCATTTCCGTATCCGGGTATGTGAACTCCCAATGCCCTGTCATGACATCAACACCAAGTAAATTGGTAGCACCCACCATATCCTTGCCCTGCGTCCAGTAGGCAGTGGCAGAGCCCTGCCAGGTATCACCACCATCAAGCAGCAGACAATTCTTGTCTCCTCGATCAGCACGCACCTTCTTTATCAGAGTAGCCAGGTGGGCAAAACCACCCACTTTGCCATAGGTTCTGGCTGCCTTGCCATAGCCCAGGTAAGTAAATGCATGGGCTTCGATGGTTCCAGGTTTGATCTTGAAATGATCGAGAAATTTTTTGCCGACGATATGTGGCGGCTTACCGAAGGCGCCACCCACGCCGAGATTGACATTCGGCTCACGAAAATAAATTGGATTGAGCTGGGCATGACAATCAGTCATATGAATCAGGCAGACATTGCCAAATTTTTTCTGATCATACATGGCTGCGGGATTGCGAGCGGCCAGGGCATTGGTTGGTAGCATGCCTGATGCACTGGCAATACCAATCAACTGGACAAATTCTCTGCGTGAAAGATTCATTTATTCTCCTCCGAATGTTTTGAGTACATCAGCTATCGACATTGCGATCTAATATCGAGTTATTTTCAAGAAAGTTATAATAATTTGGCTTAATTTGTATTATGTTACTACGGAATTCGTAATCTCAGCAGTGCAGAATATTACAAAACCCCCGTATGCGGCCACCCTGTCTGCAAAGTTTACCATAAAGTGAAACATCGTGAACAGACCGGTAGCTGTAAAGAAAAATCAGAGGTTCTTTAAGGATCCTTAATAATTTATCCTATTCCGACGGCACTTGATTGAGTGAGGAAAAAGACACATCGGTCAGGCTGTCTCCCAGTTCCCCTGATTCATTTCGGCTACTTTCAAGCTTGATCCTCAGGCGCAGGTCGTTACCAGAATCTGCCGCGTGGATAGCATCCTCATAATCGATCAAACCATCTTCAAACAACTGAAATAACGACTGATCAAAGGTTTGCATGCCTGAGTCTGTTGACTTGGCGATAACAGCCCTGATTTCTGAAACCCGGCCCTTGAGAATCATTTCTGCGATCAGCGGCGAACGAATCATGATCTCAATCGCAGGAACCCGGCCTTCATCTCCACGTTTACGCAGCAATCTTTGCGAAATGATGGCATGCAGATTCATCGACAAATCAAGATATAACTGATTATGCCTTTCCTCGGGGAAAAAGTTGAGAATACGCTCCAGCGCCTGATAGGTATTATTTGCGTGCAGTGTCGCAAGACAAAGGTGGCCTGTCTCCGAGAAAATAACGGCCTTCTCCATGGTGTCACGAGTGCGTATTTCGCCAATCAGAATCACATCCGGGGCCTGGCGCATAGCATTGACCAGCCCCGATTCGAAGGTATCAGTATCGACCCCGACTTCGCGTTGGGTTATGACGCAGTTTCTGTGTTCGTGGATGTATTCAATTGGGTCTTCTATTGTAATGATATGGCCGAAACTGTTCTCATTCCGGTAGCCTATCAGTGCCGCCAGAGAGGTAGATTTACCGGTGCCTGTACCCCCTACAAACAACACCAGCCCACGCTGAACCATGGCAATCTCACCGAGTACCGGTGGTAGATTTAATTCCTCGAACTTGGGGATACGGGTTTCAATAGTACGCAGCACCATGCCCACCATGCCCTGTTGAACAAAGACATTGACACGAAAACGACCAATTTTTTTCGGATGAATAGCGAAGTTGCACTCATTATCTTCTTCAAAACCGCGTCGCTGCTCTTCATTCATTATGCCGTAGACAAAGCTACGGCTTTCATCAGGTGTCAGTGCCTGCTTGGTAACAGGTGTGATTTTGCCATCGACCTTCAAACAGGGTGGAACACCTGCCGTAATAAACAAATCCGATGCATTTTTTAGTACCATTAATTTTAACAGATCAGTAAATACCATAACTTAAGGGCACCTCCATTAATTCTGGATAGATCAGATTGCATTCCAAATCGTTCATATCAAGGCAAGGATCACACGTAATAGCCAAGCTATTGCGAAGATTCTTAACGCAGAGAGGGACGATTTGGGGTGTAAGATGAATATTCATGGGTTATTTGAGGTGCCCTTATGCTCCGCCTGTCCTGGATACACCACTTGCTGTTGCCTGGAATTTAGTCTTGTCCTGTGCCCTGCTGCGTGCTTCATCGATATGAACGACTCGATTTCTGACCAGATTCAACAGGCACTGATCCAGTGTTTGCATACCCAGTGCGTGGCCAGTCTGGATGGACGAATACATCTGGGCAATCTTGTTTTCGCGTATCAGGTTGCGTATTGCCGGTGTAGCAATCATGATTTCATGCGCAGCGACGCGCCCGCCACTCAGCTTTTTCATCAGGGTTTGCGCAATAACTGCACGCAGGGATTCAGACAACATTGAACGAACCATTTCCTTTTCAGCCGCAGGAAATACATCAACAATACGGTCAATTGTTTTTGCTGCAGAGGTGGTATGCAATGTGCCAAACACCAGATGACCTGTTTCTGCCGCTGTCAGTGCAAGCCGGATTGTTTCCAGATCCCGCAGCTCACCGACCAGGATGATGTCAGGATCCTCACGCAGAGCAGATCGTAATGCCTCGGGGAAGCCTAGCGTGTGTGTACCTACCTCACGCTGATTCACCAGACAGCTTTTGCTGGTATGAACAAATTCAATAGGATCTTCTATCGTCAATATATGATCTGACCGATTCTCATTGATATAGTTGACCATAGCTGCCAGCGTAGTGGACTTACCCGAGCCCGTCGGACCCGTTACCAGCACCAGACCACGCGGCTGGCTTGATATCTTTTTAAATATTTCCGGGGCATTAAGCTGCTCCAGAGATAAAACCTTGGAAGGAATAGTTCGAAAGGCGGCGGCAGGACCACGCTGCTGATTAAAAGCATTTACCCGATAGCGGGCAATACCGGGCAACTCGAATGCAAAGTCCGTTTCCAGAAACTCCTCAAAATCTTTTTGCTGCTTGTCATTCATAATGTCGTAGATCATGTCATGCACCAGACGATCTTCCAGTGATTCGACATTTATCCGCTTTATGTCGCCATCCACACGTATCAAAGGTGGTAAGCCGGCTGATATATGAAGATCAGACGCGCCCTGTTTATTTGAGAAAGCAAGTAGCTCGGCAATATCCATCTACGACTCCGTGGTGGTGTAAATCTTATTATAGTTATTAATCATATACTGTTGTTATACGGTAGAATACGTCTTGATTCAAATAATGCCAATAGCATGGACATAGAAATAAAGAAAGAACAACTTGATCAGCGAGTAAGAAGTGCCGCTCATCGGGTAGATCGTGAGCCATCTGAGATTAGTTTACTGGCTGTCAGCAAAACACGTCCAGCTGAGGCTATTCGAAATCTTGCTGCCCTCGGTCAACAGGCTTTCGGAGAAAGTTATCTGCAGGAGGCGCTGAAAAAAATCAGCGAGCTTACCGATTTATCACTTGAATGGCATTTTATAGGACAGATACAACGAAACAAAACCCGCTATGTCGTTGAAAACTTTGACTGGGTGCAAAGCGTAGATCGAGCGGTCATTGCTGAGCGTCTGTCTGCCCAGCGTCCTGCAAAGATGGGTGATCTCAACGTATGTATTCAAGTCCGCATAAGTGAGGAAGAAGGTAAAGGAGGAGTAGCTCCGGAAGATTTATTCGCACTGGCTAGCACCATTGATTCATTGCCCGACCTGGAATTACGAGGACTGATGACTATTCCTGAAAATACTAGAGACACCGAAAAGCAGAGGCAGTCATTTCGCAAGATGTACAGGATTTTTAGCAAACTAAAATCCCGGTTTGCGTCAGTCGACACACTGTCCATGGGTATGTCAGGTGATTTTGAACTGGCTATTGAAGAAGGCAGCACCATGATCAGGGTTGGCACTGCACTATTCGGCCCCAGAAAATAATAATATACAGGAACTTGAACCTGGAACCTGGAACTTAAACCATGAATACATTAGGAATAATTGGCGGCGGCAATATGGCAGAAAGCCTCATTGGTGGGCTGCTCGCAAGCGCTCACAAAGCGTCGGCCATTCAAGTTTCCGAACCGGACAAAAACCGGCGCGAATACTTATCTACAGAATACGGCATCCATTGTCTGGACAATAATTCAGTGCTGGCCGGGCAGTCTGATATACTGCTATTTGCAGTAAAACCACAGTTATTGCGGCAGGTCGCTGAACCACTGAAGCAGGTAGTGCAGGCAAAACATCCGTTAATTATTTCAATTGTCGCTGGTGTCCGGAGCAGCGACCTTGATCACTGGCTGGGAGGGGGACTTGCCATTGTTCGTATAATGCCAAACACTCCGGCACTGGTGCGTGCCGGCGCATCTGGACTGTATGCCAACCATCTGGTCAACACCCAGCAAAGAGACCTGGCAGAATCGATTTTGCGTTCAGTCGGGATTACTGTCTGGCTAGAGAATGAAGCACAGATGGATATCGTCACGGCTCTTTCTGGTAGTGGACCGGCCTATATTTTTCGAGTAATTGAGGCCATGGAAGAAGTCGCTACCAGGGCAGGCCTGGAACGAGAAACAAGCCGGCTGTTAGCTATAGAGACCGTCCTGGGTGCCGCCAGACTTGCCATGGAATCCGATGATACACCGGCAGAGCTACGCTGTAAGGTCACATCCCCCAGAGGCACCACTGAAAAGGGACTGCAGCAACTTGAACTGGGGAATATCGAACAATTGTTCGACAATGCCATTAATGCTGCAATTGATCGTTCAAGAGAAATGGGAGATGAACTGGGAGCTGACTCATGACTGGCCAATATTTTATAAATAGTGCTTCTTTTGTCATCCAGACACTGTTTGGACTGTATATTCTGGCCGTATTACTGCGTTTTCTGTTCCAGCTGTTAGGGGCACACTTCAGGAATCCGATTTCACAATTTATTGTTACCCTGACCAATCCAGCCTTACGCCCCTTACGCAGGATCATCCCGGGCTACGGTGGCATAGACTTCTCTGCTCTGCTGCTAATGCTGGCCTTACAGGTACTGGAACTGCTTTTAATATCATTTCTCTATGGTACTACTCCATCTGTAGCAGGGCTGTTGATACTCGCTACAGGAAAATTGCTCGAAATGACTGTTTATATCTTTATGTTTGCTGTTTTCGCCCGTATCATCATCTCATGGGTCAACCCTCATCTGTACAACAACATGACCTCGTTACTCAGAAGTCTGACCGACTTCATGATGCGACCAGCGGGGCAATTAATACCACCCATCGGCATGCTGGATCTGTCGCCCATTATTGTTTTTCTCATACTTGGCCTGCTTCTACGCCTGATTGTTCAACCAATACTTGATATTGGTACACGTATGCTACTGTAATTAAAACAATATTTATGGTAAATAAAGACTGGTACGAGTGGAAATCTGGAAATCTACTACTAAGATTACAGGTACAGACCAGAGCAAGTGTCAATAAATTTTCCAAAATCAAAGAAAACAGGATTAAGCTTCGTATTAAGGCCGCTGCCATAAATGGCAAGGCGAACGACGCCATTATAAGATTTTTCTCGAAAGAATTCCGGGTGCCTAAATCATCCGTCGAGATATTGCGCGGTGGTAAAAGTACCAAAAAGTTAGTAAGCATTCATAGCCCTGGCCAGTTACCAGAATTACCAGGGCTGCAACGAAACGGATTGAAATAGTCGTAAGATAAGCCCTAATAAACAGAGATTTGAATAGCACCGCATCAGTAAGCAAACATTATGACAATAACTGCATTACAGAGGAAACTGGACAATTATTCGAATTGGCGTCGTGACCTGCTGACTGAGATAGAGGCATACAAGAGCTGGCTGGACGAAGAGAGTCTGCTCGAAGGGGAGGAAGAACTTCAAATACTTGAATTAATTGACTCTTTAAAATCAGACAAGATCATGCTCGCCCTGGTGGCAGAATTCTCGCGCGGTAAAACAGAGCTTATCAACAGTATTTTCTTCGCCGATTATAAAAAACGCCTGTTGCCTTCATCGGTTGGTCGCACAACCATGTGCCCGACAGAGATACTCTATATTGAGAATGACACACCTTTTATTCAACTGCTTCCGATCGAGACTCGCAAATCCTCACTGACCATTGATGAGTACAAGGAAACACCTGTCAACTGGTCTCGTATTGATCTGGATATTGACTCACCAGAACAGATGACCGAAGCACTACTACAACTGGTACAGACAAAGGCGATCTCTGAACAGGAATCCAAAGAACTGGGCTTCCCGCCGCATACCCTGGATCTTCTGGAAAACAATATGCTGCAGGTCCCTGTCTGGCGCCATGCAATCATCAATTACCCGCATCCACTACTGAAAAGCGGCCTGGTTATTCTGGATACTCCAGGTCTGAACGCGCTGGGTACCGAACCAGAACTGACTCTGAATATGTTGCCCCAGGCGCATACCATCATGTTCATTCTGGCTGCAGATACCGGTGTCACGCGATCAGACATGGATATCTGGCGCGATCACATATCGGTGGCACTGAATCCGCGTGAACAGAATATCATGGCCGTCCTGAACAAGATCGACACCATGTGGGATGATCTGCATGATGACTCATTCACGCAGGCTAATATCAGACGGCAGATTGAAGAAACCTCACGTATACTTGACATTGATGAGGACCTGGTAATCCCAGTTTCCGCACAGAAAGGACTGATCGCAAAAGTAAAAAATGACCGTTTGTTGCTGAATCGTAGTGGCCTGCCAAAGCTTGAAGAGAAACTCTCAGACGATTTAATTGACAAGAAGCAGGCACTGATCCAGAAGAAAGTACAGCGAGAACTCGGTGTCATGGTTAAATCAACCAAAGATGTCTATCTCGGACGCTTAAACGGCCTGGTCAAGGAACGCCATGAAATCCTCAATTTACGGGGTAAAAGCAAAACAATACTGATGACAATGGGCAAGCAACTGCAGGCTCAAAGCCGACGGCTCTCTATGGCAATGGATGATTATCACAAAACCGTACGCATCATGAACGACCAGGCAAAACGTCTGCGTCAGCACTTAAGCAGTAAAAATATCGACTTTATGATTGGTGCTTCTCGTGTAGCCATGCAGGAGACCTGGAATACCTTCGGTCTCAAACGCGGTATGGCTGGATTTTTTGATCAGGCAGAAGAACGACTGTCAGAAGTCAGTGTTGGAGCTGTTAAGCTCAGTGATCTGGTCGACCGTATCTATAAAGAATTTAAAACGCGGCATAAACTGGATATGGCCGCCCCACCTGAGTTTGACATCGAGCCTTTCATAGAAGATTTTATGCAACTGAGGCAGGACGGTGAACAATTCCGCGACAGTATGATGCTGGTCGTTACAGAGCAGCATTTTGTTATAAAGCGATTTTTCATCACCATGGCAAGTCGCGCCAGACGTATTCTTGATGAGACCAATTTTGCGCTCAGGGCCTGGTCCAAAGCCATTTTACTGCCAATTTCCACCCAAATAGAAGAATACAAGAACCAGATAGGCAGACGTATATCCAATATTGATAAACTGAAATCGAATCATAGTAATCTTGAACAGCGAGTCGCCAATATCGAGAAAAATATTACTGAATTGCGAGACAAGACCATGACATTACAGAGAATCCTTACTCGCATACAAAGTGTCGATTAATTATGGAACCATCTGATTAAGGCAAAGAAATCCGCCATTGCGAGCGGAGTGCGGCAATCTCTTTGTTTAGAATCAGTAACTTAGAAATTGTTTCGTCACTACGTTCCTCGTAATGATGAGTTAATCAGAGGTTCCCTGGAAATTCGAATAAAATACTCTTCCCAGCCAGGTACTGCTCTCGCTATAATCTCCTCAGCGGAAACTTTTAGCCGTACAGGGTACCCTGACAACTATAATGCGAAAAAATACACAAGAGCCCCTGTTAAACGATGCCTGAAGTGCAAGCTCAGGACACTGTTGGTCTTGTAAAATCATCGACCCTTCTTTTTGACAAGCCGTTGGCGCTAGCCTGCGGCGAGACACTCAATGCCTATAGGCTAGTCTATGAAACCTATGGTGAATTAAATTCTACACGTGATAACGCTATCCTGGTTTGCCATGCTCTGAGTGGCACCCATCACCTGGCGGGTTATTATAGCGAAGATGACCCAAAACCTGGCTGGTGGGAAAACCTTGTCGGTCCTGGTAAAGTAATTGACACGAATCGCTTCTTTGTCGTCGGTGTCAACAATCTTGGGGGCTGTCATGGTTCAACCGGACCAACCGCCACCAACCCCAATACCGACAAGCCATATGGCCCCGACTTCCCCATGGTCACAGTGGCCGACTGGGTTGAATCTCAAAACAGACTGACACAGAAACTCGGCATAGAACAATGGGCAGCCATAATCGGCGGCAGTCTGGGTGGCATGCAGGTACTGCAGTGGTCTATCGATTATCCTGATCGACTTCGCCACGCTATCGTGATTGCTGCCTCGCCAAAACTAACTGCACAAAATATCGCCTTTAACGAAGTAGCACGCCAGGCGATACGTACCGACCCTGATTTCCATGATGGCCACTATTACGAACATGATACCATCCCGGAAAAAGGGTTACGGATTGCCCGTATGCTCGGTCATCTGACTTACCTGTCAGATGACATCATGGCAGAAAAATTTGGCCGTGACCTACGACAGAATGCAATTAATTTCGACTATGGGATCGAATTCCAGGTTGAAAGTTATTTGCGCCACCAGGCTGACCGTTTTGTCGGTACTTTCGATGCCAATACCTACTTACTAATGACAAAAGCACTGGACTACTTTGACCCTGCAGCAGAAGCTGATAGTGATCTGTCGGCAGTACTAGCGAAGGCCTGTGCGGATTTTTTCGTTGTTTCTTTTACCGGTGACTGGCGATTTTCACCACAGCGCTCCCACGAAATCGTCAAGGCCCTGCATGATAATGACCTGAATGTTTCCTACGCAGAAATAGAGTCCCATCATGGCCACGATGCATTCCTGCTGGCACTGCCGCAATATCTGTCAGTTTTTGGTGCTTACATGGATCGCATAGCCAGCGAGTGTACAAAATGAGCCTGTCACGTTCGGATTTTCAGGTCATCTGTGACTGGATCACGCCCTACTCCCGTGTGCTTGATCTTGGCTGCGGTAATGGCGAATTATTAAACGAGTTATCCAGCAACCAGGGAGTGTCCGGCTACGGTATTGAGATCGATGATAAAAATATCAGCCAGTGTATCAAAGCAGGTATCAATGTTATTCAGCGTGACCTGGATATGGGACTTTCTGATTTTGATGAAGAATCCTTCGATTTTGTTATTCTGTCACTGACCCTGCAGGCATCCAGCTACCCGCACCGTCTGCTAGGTGAAATGTTGCGCGTCGGCGCTGAGGGAATCGTCACCTTTCCAAACTTTGGCAATATCACATCAAGGATCCAGCTGGGTTTAGGTGGCAGAATGCCAGTCAACAGAACGCTGCCAATGGAATGGTACAATACGCCCAATGTCCATCTCTGCACGCTGAAAGATTTTGAGGAGCTGTGTGAAAAACTCGATATAGAAATCCTTGAACGACGCGCTGTCAGTCACAATAATAAAACAGGACCTGGACTGAAACTGTTTCCTAATTTATTCGGTGAGATTGCTTTATACCGCTTTCGTAAGAAACCTTCCTGATCTCACCGATGAATCCATGAGCCATACCAGAATTCTTGATGTCCTGTTTAAGCGCAGGTTACTAATCTGTATTTTTACCGACTTTAACTCCGACTTACCACACACGGTTTCTCTGACATCGTAATATTGGTTATTGACGACGACTCTCATCTCGGTTGACCACAGTTCATGACAAAAGACACCTTGCACAACTGGAAAGCATCCTTTCAGATTTATAAAGAACCGAAAGTACTGGCCATGTTATTTCTGGGTTTTTCTGCAGGCCTGCCAATTCTGCTAGTTTTCGGGACGCTGTCAGCCTGGCTAAATAGTGAAGGCATCAATAAAACCACTATCGGCTTTGTCAGTTGGGTCGCCCTGGCCTACGGCCTGAAATTTATCTGGTCGCCTCTGGTTGACCGACTGCCATTACCGCTATTAACAAATATACTCGGGCAGCGTCGCAGCTGGATGCTGCTGGCCCAAACTGGCGTCATCGCCGGGCTGCTTGCTCTTTCCATGTATGACCCTAAAACCAACCTGACGACCATTGTAGTCTTTGCCGTACTGACGGCTTTTTCATCTGCCACGCAGGACATCACCATTGATGCCTGGCGCATCGAGGCAATTGATGAAGAATATCAGGGTGCGATGGCTGGAACTTATCAGCTCGGCTATCGCATCGGCATGATACTGGCCGGCAGCATGGCCTTTGTCATCGCTGATTTTTATTCCTGGTCCGTTGCCTATCAGTCTATGGCACTGTTCATGATCGTTGGCATCATCAGCACTTTCATTATTTCTGAACCCGATCACACGCTTAGAGACCATGAATGGGAAACTGAAGAACGCGTGATTTCATTGCTGGAGCGAAAACAACATCTTCCTGAGAAGATAAGAAACCTGCAGGCGTGGTTTGTCGGTGCCGTTATCTGCCCCTTTGCCGATTTCTTCGCCCGCAATGGCTGGAACGCCATATTGATTTTGTCATTCATCGCTGTATTCAGAATGAGTGATATTACACTGGGTGTGATGGCCTTCCCTTTCTATCAGGATATGGGTTATAGCGGCACTCAGATAGGGCTGGTCAGTGGGCTGGTGGGTAAATTCATCACCATATCAGGTGCCCTGATTGGTGGTATCCTGGTGGTTCGATATGGCGTAATGCGTATGCTAATGGCAGGTGCCATTATTGTTATTGCAACCAATCTATTATACGCATGGCTGGCAGGCCAGCAGCCCCTGATAATCTGGCTGATTCTTGTTGTCGGTGCAGACAATCTTGCAGGGGGTTTTGCCGGAACGGTATTTATTGCTTATCTATCCAGCCTGACTAATCGCGCCTATACGGCAACACAATACGCCCTGTTCAGTTCAATTATGCTATTACTTCCCAAGTTTATCGGTGGCTTTTCCGGTGTGGTCGTTGATACCACCAGTTATCCTTACTTTTTTCTCTATGCCGCATCGCTCGGCATTCCATCGATAATACTGATACTGATTCTGATGAAACAGGAAAACAAAAAGTAATTACTCAGGTAATTAATAGAGGTGCCCATATCCATTTATTTATTGGGCACGGTAATTATTTCAGTCATTGCCTGCAATCCTTGCTTTATATTCGTTTTTTCCTGAGTAAGCCTGTTTAATCCCTGTCGCCATTTTCTTGCCCCTGGCAATCCAGATGACAGGCCATAAAGTGGTCGCAAAAGTAAGTGTAATGGCTGCCCTGCCTCAAGCTGACATTTAATATAATCCGTATATCGATGGACTATCAACTGGCGGTTACAGCTAACACTCTTTTCTGATACCAGTTGCTCAAGCTCAACCAGAATCCACGGGTTTCTTATCACCTCACGTCCAAGCATTACACCATCGACATACCCAAGATGGTTCTTTACCTCATTGATATTCCGGATGCCGCCGTTGATGATTATTTCCAGCAAAGGGAAATCCTTCTTTAACCGATAAACCCGCTCGTACTGTAAGGGTGGTATTTCTCTATTTTGTTTAGGTGAAAATCTCTTTAACCATGCTTTTCGGGCATGCACGACAAAAGTGTGGCATCCAGCTTCAGCCACAGTTACAATAAATTGTTTAAGAAGCTGATAACTGTCGTACTCGTCAACACCAGTACGAATCTTTACTGTAACAGGCAGGTCAGTGCTTTTTTTCATGCTTCTAACACACAAAGCTACAGTGTCAGGTTCTTTCATCAAACAGGCACCAAATGCACCTGACTGGACCCTGCCGCTTGGGCATCCTACATTGATATTTACTTCGTCAAAACCAGCTCGTACAGCGAGTGTTGCCGCTTTAGCCATTTCACCAGCCTCAGACCCCCCCAGCTGCAGCACTATCGGATGTTCTTGCTGGTTAAATTTCAACATGTGATGGTGATCTCCATATAGAAGTGCCCTGGCTGTCAGCATTTCTGTGTATAACAAAACATTGGGAGAAATGAGGCGATACAGGAACCTGGCATGTCGGTCTGTATAACCCATCATGGGTGCTACTGAAATTTTACATGGAGAATTTTTTCTATCCATTCGATAACATTCAATTCACAAAATAATTTTATAATTAACTCACAAAAATAGCATACACAAACCAATGAAACTTATCTCAATACTTATACTTAGCTCAACATTTCTTTCCCTGCCTACTCTTACATCGGCAAATCAAAATGACCCTGTTGCCGATGCCAGGAAGATCTGTCATTACCAGGCCGTAGAAAAGTCCGGATATAACCCTGAAAAATCAAAAAGCAGTAATACTGTAGCGAAGGGGGCCGGAGCCGGGGCGGCTGGAGGAACAGCCGTGCGAGCAATTCAGGGCAAGAGTCTACTCAAAGGCGCTGCGATTGGCGCTGCTGTCGGCGCTGCAGGGGGCGGCCTTAAAAAGAATCAGGACAAAAAGAAAGCAGTGCTGGGTGAAAGTAATTACAAAACAGAATATGACAGTTGCCTGCGTAGCAGAGGGCTTAATCCTGAGAACGTGCGTTAACACAGCAATTCTTTTCTAAACATTTTTTTGTAGGTGCGAATTCATTCGCACAGAACCTGTCCGAATGAATTCGGACCTACAATTATATTCTCCCAGGCACCGTAGCAATACTCTGCTACAAATCAAATATTAAGGCAAAAAAAATACCCGTCGCAAGGACGGGTATTTTTATTTAAAAGCCTGGCAGTGACCTACTTTCACATGGGGAGACCCCACACTATCATCGGCGCTAAGCATTTTCACTTCCGAGTTCGAGATGGGATCGGGTGGTTCCTGCTTGCTATGGCTACCAGGCAAACTGGGTGTAAAAAGCGGAAAACAGGGGGTCAGAGTCAAGACTCTGACCCCGTTTTTCCGTTTTTACAAATCTGGATAGTCTTAAGGCTATTGGATATTAATACAACACAATATCGCATATACACTCAAACAACTTGGGTGTTATATGGTCAAGTCTCACGGGTAATTAGTACCAGTTAGCTTCACGTGTTACCACGCTTCCACACCTGGCCTATCAACGTTGTAGTCTTCAACGGCCCTTCAGGGATATTAAATATCCAGGGAGACCTTATCTTGAGGTGGGCTTCCCGCTTAGATGCTTTCAGCGGTTATCCCTTCCGTACATAGCTACCCGGCAATGCCACTGGCGTGACAACCGGAACACCAGAGGTACGTCCACTCCGGTCCTCTCGTACTAGGAGAAGCTCCTCTCAAGTCTCCAGCGCCCACGGCAGATAGGGACCAAACTGTCTCACGACGTTCTAAACCCAGCTCGCGTACCACTTTAAATGGCGAACAGCCATACCCTTGGGACCGGCTACAGCCCCAGGATGTGATGAGCCGACATCGAGGTGCCAAACACCGCCGTCGATATGAACTCTTGGGCGGTATCAGCCTGTTATCCCCGGCGTACCTTTTATCCGCTGAGCGATGGCCCTTCCATACAGAACCACCGGATCACTAAAACCTACTTTCGTACCTGCTCGACGTGTCTGTCTCGCAGTCAAGCACCCTTATGCTTTTGCACTCATTGCACGATTTCCGACCGTGCTGAGGGTACCTTCGCGCTCCTCCGTTACTCTTTGGGAGGAGACCGCCCCAGTCAAACTACCCACCACACATTGTCCCGGATCCGGATAACGGACCTCGGTTAGGACCACAACCATATCAGGCTGGTATTTCAAGGTTGGCTCCACCATATCTAGCGACATGGTTTCAAAGCCTCCCAGCTATCCTACACAAATATAATCAAAGTCCAATGTGAAGCTGTAGTAAAGGTGCACGGGGTCTTTCCGTCTAACCGCGGGTATACGGCATCTTCACCGCAAATTCAATTTCGCTGAGTCTCGGGTGGAGACAGCGGGGCCATCGTTACGCCATTCGTGCAGGTCGGAACTTACCCGACAAGGAATTTCGCTACCTTAGGACCGTTATAGTTACGGCCGCCGTTTACCGGGGCTTCGATCAAGAGCTTCGACCTAAGTCTAACCCCATCAATTAACCTTCCGGCACCGGGCAGGCGTCACACCGTATACGTCCACTTGCGTGTTTGCACAGTGCTATGTTTTTATTAAACAGTCGCAGCCCCCTGGTCTCTGCGGCCTTTGCCAGCTTACAGAGTAAATCCGGTCACCAGCAAAGGCGTACCTTCTCCCGAAGTTACGGTACCATTTTGCCGAGTTCCTTCACCCGAGTTCTCTCAAGCGCCTTAGGATTCTCACCCTGCCCACCTGTGTTGGTTTGGGGTACGGTCACACTTTATCTGAAGCTTAGAGGATTTTCCTGGAAGCATGGCATCAAACACTTCTTTCCAAAAGAGGAAATCGTCATCACGCCTCGGTAATAGCTCTCCGGATTTGCCTAAAGAGCCTACCTAAACGCTTAAACCGGCATATCCAACAGCCGGCTGTCCTAGCCTTCTCCGTCTCCCCATCGCAATAAAGTGCGGTACTGGAATGTTAACCAGTTTCCCATCGACTACGCATTTCTGCCTCGCCTTAGGGGCCGACTAACCCTGCGCCGATTAGCGTTGCGCAGGAAACCTTGGGCTTTCGGCGTGCGGGTTTTTCACCCGCATTATCGCTACTCATGTCAGCATTCTCACTTCTGATATCTCCAGCATTCCTTACAGAACACCTTCACAAACTTACAGAACGCTCCCCTACCATGCATGTAAACATGCATCCGCAGCTTCGGTACATATCTTAAGCCCCGTTACATCTTCCGCGCGAACCGACTCGACCAGTGAGCTATTACGCTTTCTTTAAAGGGTGGCTGCTTCTAAGCCAACCTCCTGGCTGTTTTAGCCTTTCCACTTCGTTTCCCACTGAGATATGATTTTGGGACCTTAGCTGGCGGTCTGGGTTGTTTCCCTTTCCACGACGGACGTTAGCACCCGCCGTGTGTCTCCCGTGATTGCACTTCCTGGTATTCGGAGTTTGCAACGGTTTGGTAAGTCGGGATGACCCCCTAGCCGTAACAGTGCTCTACCCCCAGGAGTGAGACACGAGGCGCTACCTAAATAGCTTTCGGGGAGAACCAGCTATCTCCGAACTTGATTAGCCTTTCACTCCTAGCCACAGCTCATCCACTAATTTTTCAACATTAGTTGGTTCGGTCCTCCAGTGAGTACTACCTCACCTTCAACCTGGCCATGGCTAGATCGTCCGGTTTCGGGTCTACTCCTTGCAACTAATTCGCCCATTTAAGACTCGGTTTCCCTACGGCTCCCCTAAACGGTTAACCTTGCTACAAAAAGTAACTCGCTGACCCATTATACAAAAGGTACGCAGTCACATAATAAATTATGCTCCTACTGCTTGTACGCATACGGTTTCAGGTTCTATTTCACTCCCCTCTCCGGGGTTCTTTTCGCCTTTCCCTCACGGTACTGGTTCACTATCGGTCGGCAGAGAGTATTTAGCCTTGGAGGATGGTCCCCCCATGTTCAATCAGGATGTCACGTGTCCCGACCTACTCGAATAATCCTTGAAGTGTTTTCGTGTACGGGGCTATCACCCACTATGGCCTGCCTTTCCAGACAGTTTCACTAACACAACAAAGAGTTTAGGGCTGGTCCCCTTTCGCTCGCCGCTACTAAGGGAATCTCGGTTGATTTCTTTTCCTCCGGGTACTTAGATGTTTCAGTTCTCCGGGTTCGCTTCATACACCTATGTATTCAGTGCATGATGACCAGTTAAAACTGGCCGGGTTTCCCCATTCGGAAATCCTCGGGTCAAAGCCTGTTTGTCGGCTCACCGGGGCTTATCGCAGACTACTACGTCCTTCATCGCCTTCTGCCGCCAAGGCATTCACCATATGCGCTTATTCACTTGACCATATAACCCCAAATTGTCTGGGTTCATATGAATGAACAAGATTTGTTTGCTGATTTTGCGATATTGAATTGTATAAATTTAATACTGTATACCCAATACTTTGCTAACAGAACTTTCGTTCTGTTCGCGCCTTGACTATCCAAATTGTAAAAGAACAAATCCCTCTCAAACTACAAGAAGAATCTATAGAAAGATATTCTCTGGAACATCTTTCTATAGAATCTTTCGTCTGCGCTGGCAGAAAAGTCTGGTGGAGCCAGGGAGGATCGAACTCCCGACCTCCTGCGTGCAAGGCAGGCGCTCTCCCAGCTGAGCTATGGCCCCTTGACTTGTCTAAATCGTGCCATGCTGCGTTGCACTCATCGTTCGGTCGGTC
The DNA here is from genome assembly GCA_002897635.1 of bacterium BMS3Abin11. Taxonomy (NCBI): domain Bacteria; species bacterium BMS3Abin11. The sequence continues at coordinate 60,177 of BDTD01000030.1, forward strand.
ACATGCAAACGAGCATGCTCCCTCCTCACTCTTCGTGCGCCTTGCCTGGCGCGATTTATCCTGCGTCAAGGTAATTGTTTCCT
>BDTD01000031.1 GCA_002897635.1 bacterium BMS3Abin11
CCTCTTCGGTATCAAATCGTGCTTGCCAGTCGAAAAAACTCATTTCTTCCTTTTTCATCTTCGTTCTCTAACTTATTGTAATTAGTGGTATTATAAGCTATCTGCTGAGTTTTGTTTAGAGGCAAGTTAATTTATATTCTCTTCGTCACCTTTCTCACCCTTTCATCTATAGGTGCCAATCATTGCCGCCCGCTTGTTCACAGCGGCAAGTATCAGCTCAGACGTTGACTCCGGCATACCAGCATCCGCAGCCAAAGCGGCTACCTCTGCTATTGCATCATTTATCTGCGTGACCAGACCGGAGAAGATGCTATCCATGTCCTGCTCACGCAGCCCGGCTTTTTGACCCGTCTGATAGAAATGCCGGAGCTGGATTTGTTTTAGACGATAATAGTTTTTGTTCCCTATAGCCATTGCTAACTTGATCTTTTGATCTGGAAATTCCGGCCAGGGTGCAGCCGACATCACATCGTACAGAGGGGTGAGCCTGTAGCCACCTGGAGACAAAAATATCGAGAAGTTTTTGGCATGACCGTCAATGGCTGCCAGCAGCCAGAACACTATCTGCGCCTTCATAAAGGCCAGGCGGTCTTCATACGGGGCGATCGCGCCGTTCAGAAATTCCAGAACAGCAACAATGTCCGGTCCGCCATCGCTTTGATATTTCCGCACAGGTGGAACACCCAGCGCCTGACAGATATCCTCCTGCGGCAACCGGTATAGCACACTGTCTTGCCAAACCCGATCAAAACGCTCAATGACAATCACGGGTTTGTCATCAAATATCAGTACCTCGGCTTTTGCCGACTCAAGGCCCAAAGTACGGCACAGTACCAGACAGAACCATTCATTCCAGGGTGTATCAGAAAAATCAGTGCCTGCCGGGCCTTCCTTCATTGCAGGTTTGAAGATATGGGAGGTAGGTGTCGGTCCAAGCGGAAGCTGCCATTGGTCATCGATTCGGAGAAAGGCGGTCTTTTCCTGTACCCCGGCGATGGAGATACGAAAGTCATCATCATTGGCATGGACACCGAGGGGTGTAGTACCAAGGGAAGCGATCCGGGAAGCAATCTCATCATCAGTTACCGGCCTGTATTCCATTTTCGTCGGATCACCAGGATCAAGGCCCTCGGGAACGAAACGCAACGCACCCACGCAATCCCGCCCGATGACGGCAAGAAGGTCAAAGATACCGGCACTATCAGCCTGCTCACGCGCAGCAATTTTTTCTCTTACGGTTCGATCGTCGGGCAAAAGCCCGTCGAAGTAGCTGGTCGCACTCTCCCCTGACCAGACACGATCGGACAGCGGCATGGACAAAGAAATGGGAAATGCTTTTTCAGATGATAGCCAGTCAGGATCATAGCGAAACGATGTGGCACCGCCTGGCTCTCGGGAATAGCTGCCGACTTTGCTTGTGCCGACATAAACATCCAGCACGCGTTTTTGGCGTTTACGTCCCATCAGGCTCCTTTAATACTCCGTTGGATCGAACCCGGTTTTCTGGCGTGGGACGATGGACAGATCCATGTCCAGTGCAGCCAGAACCCTGATCACGGTGTCGAGCTTTGCCGTTGTTGCACCATTTTCAAGGTCTGAGACCAGTGCCTGGCGGACGGACGCTTTTTGGGCAACATCAACCTGCCGCAAATTCATATTTTTGCGTGCCCGGCGTATCGCCTCACCGAGATCATTGTTGTTGCGTATGATCCTTCCCATCAGATATCCTCTTTATACGACCTATCGTATATTACCTATATATACTCCTTACCGTATAATGTCAAGATATACGTCACATCGTATAAAATATACTGAGCTTTCAGGCATATCTAATTCTTGATCAAGAAGCTTAGCTTCATGGAAAAACCGAATACCAGGATCAGGTTTTGTCTTTTGCCTTTCATTCCAGTAAACCGAATATCCATTATGCCGTGGTTGGCCTTAGTGTGGCCACTCTGCTTTGAGGTTCATCGCAACGCCCATGTTGACAATCTTTTGGGAAAGCAGCCCGGATATCATGCTGTAAACTCGACAGCACAGTAGAAGTGAATGATTTGCAATCACCGCTCGGCAAGCGGATGGAGAAATTGAGCGGGAAATTTAAGCAATGAAGGTTGCTTGATGCCTCGAATATAGACATTCACCAGGGCTAAAATTGAAATTAAGAAATAAAAAGGCAACAAACAGTTAACAAATATCCATAAAAAAAGACCTAGCCGAAGCTAAGTCTTTGTTTTATATGGCGACCCCAAGGGGGGTTCGACCCTATCCCCCAGATTCATGCAAGCTCGAAAGTAATGATAATCTGACTTATTATCAACAGTTTGCAAAATATTTCAGAGTGGGACGCAGGGCTGTTTTTGTCGATCTCTCTCCTTTTTATCTCGTCAACAATATCTGTAATATGGAATTCCGGGATAAATTCTGATTACCAGAATTTGACTACCATACTGAACCCTAACGAAGCACATGTACAATGTGGCACGTCTGAATAACCTGGCCCAGGTTAGTACAAGCACAATTGTTACTGTCCTACCCTTAGCTATAACGCTAGTGTGAAGCAATCTACGCCGTAGCATCCAATACATGGGGTTCTATGGAGAGCTAACATTGATCAGCTAATCCTGAACTATGGTTGTCACTTGACAACTACTCTAATATCAACTATCGTCAATGGTGAAAATGTGAGAAGGAAACATCCAGATAAGGAAATCGAAAATGCTATCCGTTATGCAGAAAAGCATGGATGGCAAGTGATCGAATGTAAGGGGTATGCCTGGGGGATGCTTCGCTGTCCGCATCACGATCAGGAATGTCGTTGTGGTCAGTTTTGCCAAATGTCGGTCTGGAGTACGCCAAAAAATACAGGCCGTCATGCCCGGCAACTGCAGCGAAAAATAGATGGCTGTATACACCAGGATGAGAATTAAGATGATCGAGTACGAATTCACACTAACGTTTACACTGCCAGATAGGCAGAATGACCCTGTGCAACATCTCGATGCATTGTTCGATGCTGGCTGTGACGATGCCGTTGTTGGCACGGGAACCTCCGGCATGATTTCACTGGCGTTCAATCGTGAAGCAGATTCTGCATCTAAAGCAATCGAATCCGCAATTCACGATGTAATAAAAGCCATCCCTGGTGCCAGCCTGGTTGAAGCAAAACCAGATATGGTAGGACTGACCGATGTCGCTGAGATTCTCAACTGTTCCCGCCAGAATATTCGGAAGTATGCGATTGGCTACCCAAACTTTCCACGCCCAGCCATCACTGGAAAATTTCAGCTATGGCACTTGTGGGAAATTGCAAAATTTGACAAGTTTTCGATTCCCGATACTCTCGTTGAAACGTCCAGAGTTACTTGCAAGTTGAATCTGGATCTGCAAAGCCAGAAGTTTAAGGAAGAACTTACGCTGTGAGAAATTAGGTGCCGCTATAACCCAGTCGACCAGGAACAAAGTGTATCGCCAAATTTTTACCCTGGATCTAGTGCTGTGCCAAAGCAGCTTCACCTATTGTCGTACCCGCACATTTCTGCCTCGGCTTCTCTAACAAAATGCGGTGGTATGGGGGATAAGGTGGTGTCGGGAGGGGGATGCGAACCCCTGGAGTATTTCGAGTAATATCAGGCAATTAAAAAGCCCCGTGTTTTTAGAAAAAAACGGGGCTCATTTTGTTCTTATAATTCAATGAATTACAAGGTAATATGGCGTCCCCAAGGGGGTTCGACCTTATCCCCTGGATTCATGCCATCTCACAAGTTTTGAATATTTGATTGTTAATCAATAGCTTGTAATCAAATCGGGTAAAAACCAATCATGTATCGTAAACTAATTCCCATCGCCTGTAGCCGAATATTGATACGCACAGGTATCGAGTTAAATAAACGGTGATTTCCTTATAAATTGACCTCAAAGGATTAATGGCATATGCTGAAGCATATACCACTGTCAGGGAGATACAATAATGCCGCAATCAGAACGACACGTTCGTCTGTTTCGCAATGGGCGAAACCAGGCGCTTCGTATACCTCGCGAATTTGAACTGGAAGGGAAAGAAGCCATTATCCGCAAAGAGGGTGGCCGCTTAATTGTGGAACCGGTTAAGAAGGGGCAGTTGCTCTCATTACTGGCTTCCCTCCCTGCTCTGGATGAAATTTTTCCTGATGTGGATGAAGATTTACCACCCCTTGACGACTCATCACTTTGACCATAGCCCTGCGTTATTTGCTCGATACAAATATTCTTTCAGATCTGGTTCGGCAACCACAAGGCCCGGTCGCAAGCCACATCACAAGAGTGGGAGAAGAAACTATCTGCACAAGTATTATTGTCGCTGCAGAACTCCGCTTTGGTGCCGTTAAGTCAGGCTCCAGTAAACTCGCAGATCGCATGGATTTAATTCTCTCTGCCATAGAAATCTTACCGCTGGAAATTGGCGCCGACCGGGAATATGGAAAGTTACGCCATTATCTTGCACGCAAAGGCATACCGATTGGCCCAAACGACATGCTTATCGCTGCACATGCATTAGATACAGACTTAATCATGGTAACTGCTAATCTCAGAGAATTCACGCGTGTACCAGGCCTTAAAGTCGAAAACTGGTTAGTCGAATAGCTTTTTGAAACTAAGGTGCGCCCATCACATGGGTAGGATAGTTTTACAACCAACATCGATCATATCACTAATATAAAATAGCCACTCACGCACTGGATGTGGCTGAACCATCAAACGTTACCAGTATATCAATATCACTTTGTGGCCCTGCAGTGTCGCGTGATGTTGAACCAAACAACGCCAGATCAGTGACACCAAATTCCTGCATCAGCCTGGTTTTGTGCTCAGAAAACAGCTTCATGACTTCTTGTTTTTTCATGCGATTCTACACTTCGATATAAGTTGAATTTTCGTTACACTGATTATCAATCATTTTATTGAACTCGTCCTCAAGTTTTTTTTCATTGAAATCATTCTGTATTTCATAAATACCACATTGAGGATATCTAAATTCCGTTCAGTAAAACATTAAGGAAGCTCTGATTTATTCGTCATTGAGGAACAAAGTGACGTGGCAATCTTTAAGCTGTTGATATTATTATATGAGATTGCCGCGCTTCGGTGCTCGTGACCGCAAGGAAGGCGTAGCCATCCTGTAGGAAATGCCCGAAGGGTGCAATGACGGGCTTTTCGAATTAATCAGAGGCTCCTTAACTATAGCCAGGTAGGGGATAAGATTGCATCGGTAGGGCGGTTCGAACTCCCAGTATTTTCTTAATAAAATCAGGACATTAAAAAGCCCAGTGTTTTAGAAAAACACAGGGCTTATTTTCTTCTTATAATTCAATGAATTACAAAGCAATATGGCGTCCCCAAGGGGGTTCTACCTTATCCCCCAGCTGAAAGTGACTTCAAGGAACATCAATATATAATTAATAATCAAAGAGTTACATGCCACATCAAATATATAATATCGCTACAAGTGTATAAGCCACCCGTTGGAAAGTGCCTGCATCAGGCCCTGTGCCGCAATATGTGGTACATCTTTATTAGGCTCGAGTCTTGCGAGATTTTCACATGCCATTCCAAAAGCCATGTTTTCAGCAAGCGCCTCAAACAATGTATCGCGCACAACGTGGACGCTGATACCGGCATCTTCAGCCAGTTTGGAAATGGTATAGGCGTTCATGAATCAGACTTCACAGTGCACGCCGTGGGTAAGTTTTTTTGCATTCTGATACAGGGCAAACATCAGTAACAAGCTGGCTGCAATAAACAGCTCTATTTGATGGGTGGCGATAAATTTCTGTGTAGCAACACCGAAAGTGCCTCCCAGCGTGGGCAACAGGCTGGCAACAAAACCCATGACTATCGGCAGTATAGGTGAGCAGCACAAGACAGGTGCAAGTACCCCGATGAGTACACCACCTGTCGCTGAGGACTTGCTGGATTTTTGTCCCTGCCTTATTAAATAAATAATTAGAGGTATTAATAATGCGACCAGTGTTGCCATCAATACAGAGAACCCAACTAGAGTTGGTGTTAAATAATTCAGGGCTTCAAAACTGCTATATCCCCCCGTAGAAGAGGCAGGTAAGGTCATGAGATAAAGCAATAGAAAGACCAGGAAACTTATCCCGGCAATGAATTGATACAAGCGGGTAGCAAGAACGGTTTTTAAAGCTCTGATGATTGTGTTGATTTTGGTTCTCCCTGTGCACTTTGGGCGCAGTGGTCACAGGTCATGCCAGTGATTTGTATATTGACAGTACTCATAAAACTATGATTTTAATTTAGTGTTAGGTTATAGCGCACGGCATTCATTTTCCTGCCGACAGAAAAAGCTTCATCAAGTGATAATAAAAATGCACCAGGGTGCTCAGCCACCCAATGTTCACCAGCCTCCCGTGAGCGAAAAAAGAAGACGAAATGGCAGAAACTGGCTGTGATGTTATCTTTAAGTCCAACTTCATCAGGGATAAGGAAGGAGACCATTACCTGATCAGGCTGGAAACAATCAATACCCCTGGGTGAAATGGTCAGCTTGATTTCATCACCACTAAATGCACAGTGTGACGTGATATGCGCGGTGGTATTTAGTAGCTCGGGTATAAACAGGCTATCCCAGGCGCACCAGGTGTATACCGTTTTCCCTTTTACTTCAAAATGGTGGTTGGTCTCACTAACTACAATACCCCAAAAACCGATGATGCGATGATTCTCGTCGTACAATACACCAGGCCAATATTGGAGCATTGTTTTAGCATCGGCTAATGGCATGCCGGCACGATCGGACAGCTGTTCGAATGTGACTGCCTCACCCTCGCTTAACAGGCTATAAAGTACTAACGCCAGCCGTTGTTCAGCCATCTTCATCACAGGGAAAGCATCTATAAAGAATTGGGCTAATTGATAAAGATCTGTATCGCTTTGAGTACAGTAGGTTGTGTTAATACCTGGTGCCTCAATCTTGGTCACAATTCATTCATCATTTTTGTTTATCTCTTTAATAATTCTAATGGCGTAAAGGTTGATAACCATGTTATCGGGATACGTTCTTCACTGTCTCAGCGTGAAGGGATTTCCCGCACTCGCCGTCGCTTTGGTTGAAGCTTCAAAATTCGTTTTATCGGGATCGTATGTAACCATAGCCGTTTTGCTATCAAAGTTTGATTGGCTTCAGTAACATTGGAAGCTTTTTCCAGCGCCTTACGAATGATGATCGGGCAGAACATAATTGAATGAAGTGTAATATCCGTACCCTAGTACTGAGTCAAGAAAATAATATCATTTGCCCCATCTCACCTATTTCACAAAAATTCACGTGTTTTTATTGTAGATTATGTCCACAAAGAGCTTCCACGAACAGGTAGTGTTTTATGTTTTGTGAATTGTAATATTTAAAAGTCTTTCCGAAGTACTTTTCATTGCTGACGGGTCATTGACTTGCTCATCAATCCAGATGCAATTGTGCTCTGTGCGTTCGACCACTTCGCCCACTGTACAGCTTACCAGGCGATAATAGCTGTGCAATTTCTTTTAAGGCAAATCCTGGTCGTTGTACTCTTTTATAAACTTTAGCGGCCATATGCATCGAGCTTGTTAACCTTCGCTCCCATGGCGTTTAATCGCCTGCAGCTCTAAGATGGCTCCGACGCTGGAACAGGTAGATACAAGATACGGTACCAGCAATGCACAGGGTCAGGTCTTCCCTTTTGCTTGTTTACTAGAAATGAATAAGTTAGTTACTGATTTATTGTTTTAGTAGGCATAGTCTCGAATACAGACCATTCACAATGACTGATTGTTATTCAGAAATCAAAAGATAACAAATAGGTAACAAATATAGATAAAAAAAGGGCTAGCAAATCGCTAACCCTTTGTTTTTATGGCGACCCCAAGGGAGGTGGATCTTATCCTACAGATTTATGCAAGCTCACGAATATTAAATATTTGATGTTTAATCAACAAGTTAGTGATGATTTATCAATATAACACAGATTACCTACCTTGTAGTGCATGGAGAGAAACGAAAAAACTATATTAAGAACTAACGACGATGATTTCAAAGTAAAGGTTGCCAGTCAGCCTCACTTAAGGCCGCAATCTGTTCTTATAAGGAAGTTAATTGGTCGTTTGTTGTAGCCAGTTTATGCGGTAGAATATTCATAAGCCTTGGTTTGTCCACCTGATTGGGTGGTGGTCGGTTTCGTAGCTAACCTTATACAGCCAGGGCTTACTTCGTTTTAGGGTTTTCTATGTAGAGATCGGGGAATTTAGTTTAAGAATCTATGCCGCGCAAAAATAAACCACTTTCAAAGAGCGTACCTAAAAAACGTGCATCAGCACGCAGCTGGCTCGAAAAGCA
>BDTD01000032.1 GCA_002897635.1 bacterium BMS3Abin11
GCAATTCTTCGTCTGATAGTGCATTAACTGCATCAAGCCGTTTCTGACTTACGTTTGGGCAGTTATCTGGGGTTAATTTCATTTTTACTGCTAACAGTTATATAGACAGAATCTGTAATACACGTGCAATGCAGAATCTGTATAAATCAATGATGTTTTTATAGATATTCATTCTTAATAGCCTGTTTGTGAAGGGTTTACAGCCCTGGTTAACAGAATATTGACATTGTGTAATACAGAATCAATATCATCAAGATAAACTTTCTTTTCAGTATATAGATGGACAGGCATTTTAAAAATTGTGGATAACCCTGATTGTCCGCAGTGGGTTGCGGTAGTTCAATATTAAACAGGTAAAGGTTTCAGCACCGATTTTGACCTTCATCCCTTTTTGGGTTGTCGAGCACTGGAAGGCTGGACCGGAAAAGAGCGGTGCATGTCTGAGGTAGATGAGAAAACAAATAAAAAAGAAATAAACAAACCCTGCGAGGGTGACATTGTCACTGTGTATATGTATCACCTAATACTACAATACCTCCCATATTATCCTTCATGATCAATACAGGAGAAAGAAAATGCTTAACCCTCATAAACGATGTCAGGAAACCCGTCGTCTACTTAACGAAGGCGCACGTCTGGTTGATGTGCGTACTGAAAATGAATACCGCCAGGGCGCCCTACAGGATGCAATCAACCATCCTGTAGAATGGATCAGTGCCGGGTATCATCCGCAGGAAGAAAAGGAAACGCCTCTTATTGTGTACTGTGTATCAGGTAACCGTAGCAGTGCGGCTAAGAACATGCTGCTAGCAGCTGGTTTCAAGAATGTCCACGACCTGGGTAGTTATCAGAATATCCAGTTCTGCTGATTATTCATTATAAGCAATTCCCGGGTCTTCAAAATAGGCTCTGGGATGCTTACAGATGCTGCACCATGTGCTGATGTATATATCAGTACACAAAATCTATGGGGTATGAAAGGCTTTTACGGTGATATAATTTGCTAATTCCAGATCTACTAATCCGAACGTTGTTTAGTCGACATTCGGATTAGTAGATAGCTATTCCCGTAAGTGCAATGACAATAAATTCAAACGACAATACCCGACGAAAAGCGGTAGCCCTGGTATCCGGTGGCCTCGATTCCATGCTGGCAGTGAGAGTCATCCAGGAACAGGGAATTCATGTCGAAGGCATCAACTTTTTTACCGGCTTCTGTATTGAAGGCCATACCCATGCTATCCGCAAGAAAGGCCGTGACAAGCCCAAACGCAACAATGCCCTGTGGGTCGCTGAACAGTTAGACATTAAACTTCACATCCTTGATGTTTCTGAAGACTATAAGGACGTCGTCATTAACCCGAAGCATGGCTATGGTGCCAACCTGAACCCATGCCTGGACTGCAAAGGTTTTATGGTGAAAGAGGCCATGGCCTGGATGGAAAAGAACGATTTCGATTTTCTTATCACCGGTGAAGTCATGGGACAACGCCCCATGTCGCAGCGCAAGGACACAATGCCTGTGATCAGTAGGGAATCCGGTGCAGGCGATCTTTTACTGCGTCCTTTGTGTGCGAAGTTGTTACCCGAAACCCTGCCTGAGCGTGAAGACTGGGTTGATCGTGAACGGCTACTGGATTTTTCCGGCCGCAGCCGTAAACCACAAATGGCCCTGGCAGAAAAGTATGGTTTTAAAGAATATGCTCAACCTGCCGGTGGCTGCTGCTTCCTCACCGATGCCAACTATTCCTCAAAACTGGCTGATTTATGGCGGGCAAGAGGAGAGAAAACCTACGAAATCGATGACATCGTTATGTTGAAGGTTGGGCGTCATTTACGACCGAAACCCCATTTTAAACTGATCATTGCACGCGAAGAAGGTGAGAGCAACTTCCTCAGAGGTTACCGTAAAGACTATATAAGCATGAATACCGTCAGCCACAGTGGCCCTGTCAGCCTGATAGATGGCGAACCTGATGACGAAGATATAGAGCTTGCCGCACGCCTGGTAGCACGCTTCTGCAGCGGAAGAGATGCAGACTCAGTGACTGTCAGTGTGCTGCAGAAAAACGGAGACACAAAAGACATCGAGGTCAAGCCTCTAACCGCTGACGAAATACCGCAGGGATGGTATGTCTGAGAAAATACTCGATGCCCGCAATCTGCTTTGCCCCCTGCCGGTAATCAGAACACAGAATCAGGTTGAAAGCATGAATAAAGGCGACACGCTATGCGTTCGTTGTACGGACCATGGGGTCATCAATGATATACCTGCCTGGTGCCGGATCAACGGTCACGAAATACTGTCGATAGACGAGCAGGAATATGAGATAGTGATCAGGCTGCAGGTTGGGGAACATTGCTGAGTATGAGCGTTCTTAATAGGTGTTAGAAGGCTGTTCCGGCAATACTGGCTCATAGCCGCTGCGAACCCAGCCAATCATGCCGCCGCGCAGGTTAATAACGTTTTCGTAACCATGTTGTCCAAGGAACATGCAAACCTGACCGGAGCGTGCGCCACTGCGGCAGATGAAGATGACTTCTTTGTCTTTCGGGATATCGTCCAGTCGAACAGGAACAGTTGCCATAGGCATTGCGACAGCACCCTGAATGGTGCCACGGGAAATTTCATGCATTTCACGTACATCAATGATGACTAAATCATCATTATCATCCATTTTGGACATAAGCTGGGGAGAATCAACTTCTTTTATGTACATCCTTGTGTCCTGCATGGGTAAATATAGCCGTTCATTATATAAGAAATTACTTATATAATCAATTCCAGACAATATGGTCAGGAATACACATTCGAAGAATCACACTGACGATCTGAAACAAAATATTAATAATAAATGAAAGCATTAACAATACAGAATTTGCACAAACAATATGCGGGTGGTGTAACCGCGCTGAAAGGTATTGATCTGGAGGTGGATAGCGGCGATTTTTTTGCCCTACTCGGCCCTAATGGCGCCGGAAAATCGACGATCATCGGAATAATCTCATCGCTGGTAAATAAAACACAGGGAAAAGTTGCTGTCTTCGGGCATGATATCGACAGTGATCTTGAGTCACTGAAATCCTGTATAGGCCTGGTCCCTCAGGAATTCAATTTTAGTGTATTTGAAAAAGTCATCAATATCGTCACCAATCAGGGCGGATATTATGGCCTGGAGCGAGAGCTTGCCCTGCGGCGTGCTGAGAAATACCTACGCCGCCTGGAGCTGTGGGATAAACGAGACGGTGTGGCACGAACCCTGTCCGGGGGCATGAAAAGGCGGTTGATGATTGCCCGTGCGCTGGTACATGAACCAAAGTTATTGATACTCGATGAGCCCACTGCCGGCGTTGATATCGAAATTCGCCGCTCGATGTGGACATTCCTGCGCGATATAAATCAACAGGGAACAACGATCATCCTGACCACACACTACCTGGAAGAAGCAGAAAACCTGTGTCGTAATATTGCGATTATTGATCAGGGACTGATCATAGAAGATACCAGCATGAAAAGACTGTTGAGCCAGCTCCATATTGAAACCTTCTTACTCGACACGCGGGAAGAAATCGTTGATGTACCTGAACTTGACGGTTATACCCTGCTTAAAATTGACGCCCATACTCTTGCTGTAGACGTGGCAAAAGAGAAAGGTCTGAACAGGCTTTTCATCCAGTTATCTGATCATGGCATCACCATACTCAGCCTGCGCAACAAGACCAACAGACTTGAGGAATTATTCATGAACATGGTGAATGAAAATAAAAAACCTGATGCTGAATACTAAAATAATTATGCAGAGATTGATCGGCTTATATGAGAGTCTGATTCTGGATCGCCCCTGGCTGACCCTTGGGCTATTATTCATTCTAACAGCCTCAATCGGTTACTTTAGTAAGGACTTCAGACTGGATGCTTCGGGTGATACGCTGGTTCTTGAAAATGACTCTGCCCTACGTTATTACCGCTCCATCTCCGCTCGATATGGCTCTGAAGACTACCTGATTATTACCTATACCCCGAAAAAAGGCCTGTTCAGCAAAACAATACTGGCTGACCTGGCTAAATTGAGTCAGCAACTGAAAACCATTAAACGCGTTCATAGCGTAACAACAATACTTGATGTACCACTGATCAATAGCCCACCTGTTACGCTATCTGAACTGAGCAAAAATATTCGCACCCTGCAATCACCGGATACCATTCCCGGTATGGCCAGAAAAGAACTGATCACCAGCCCTTTTTACAGCAATCTTATAATCAGCCCGGACGGTCGGACTACTGCCCTGCAAATCAAGTTACACCGTGATGAGACCTGGCACCATCTTTTTAATCGACGAAACAGCTTGCGTGTATTGCGCATGGAAAACACCCTGGCGCCCGAGCAAAAGAAAGAGCTGGCGCGCGTAACAAAAGAGTTTGATGAATACAGCGACGGCCTGCTGGAACAGGAACGAAAGGACATACAGAAAATTCGTCACATTATGGATAGCCATCGTGACAGGGCTCAAATGTTCCTTGGCGGCGTTCCGATGATTGTTGCAGACTCTATGGACTTTGTCAGGAGCGACTTAAAATTATTCGGCCTTGCTGTACTGGTATTATTGATTAGCTTTCTCTATATCGCATTCCGTAAACTCCATTGGGTTTACCTGCCGATACTTACCTGTGGTGCCGCAGGCCTTTCTATGCTGGGTATTCTTGGACTGCTGGGCTGGCGTGTTACTGTGGTGTCATCCAACTTTATTTCGCTGCTGTTGATTATCACTATGTCACTGACGGTTCATCTCATCGTTCGTTACCGGGAACTGCATGCAGACCAGCCGGATAGTGACCAGCGTATACTGGTAGGTCAAACCATCCGCAGTAAATTTCTGCCCAGTTTTTATACAGCGATCACCACTATGGTGGCATTTGGCTCCCTGATCTTCAGTGATATACGGCCCGTCATCGATTTTGGCTGGATGATGGTCATTGGCATTTCAGTGGCCTTCTTTTTTACATTCACCCTGTTCCCTGCAAGCCTGGTATTGATCAAAGCCGGTCAACCGGGAAAACTGCATGACATCACAGGCACTGTTACCCGCTACATTGCAAACCTGATCGAGCATCGAAAACTGTGCGTGCTATTTGGCGCATTGATACTGGCAACGGTGAGCGTGATCGGTATTTCAAAACTAACGGTGGAAAATAGTTTCATCAACTACTTCAAGTCTTCGACTGAAATTCACCAGGGTATGAAACTAATTGATCAGAAACTGGGTGGTACGACTCCACTGGAAGTTATCATTGATGCACCAGCCAGCTTTTTTCAGGAAATGGAAGAGGAGAAAAAGGCCCACATGGAAGAAGAAATTTACGGATATCCGGAACAGGCGCAAAGCGGCATTGCCGGATCCAGCTTCTGGTTTAATTCATACATGCTGGAGGACGTCGACAAGATTCACAACTACCTGGACAGTCTGCCAGAAACCGGTAAGGTGTTATCAATCAGCACGGCCATGCGTATGCTGCAGTCATTGAAAGGTGGTAAAAATCTGGATGATTTCTTTCTTTCAGTTTTGTTCAGACGTCTTCCTGATGAAGTAAAACAGAGCCTGTTCACCCCCTACATGTCAGAAGACGGTAATCAGCTGCGTTTCAGTGTCCGGGTTATTGATTCAGATCCGAAGCTGAAACGCGCCGAACTAATACAGAAAATCCGCAACCATCTGATCGTTAACATGGGCTTCCAGCCTGAGCAGGTACACCTGACCGGCATGCTGGTACTCTATAACGACATGTTGCAAAGCCTGTTCAGTTCGCAAATAAAAACTCTCGGTGTTGTTTTCCTTGCCATACTGGCTATGTTTATAGTGCTGTTCCGGTCATTTAAAATGGCGGCACTGGCAATAATTCCAAATATCCTGGCTGCCACAACAATACTGGGAATAATGGGGCTGGCAGGCATTCCGCTAGATATAATGACTATTACCATTGCAGCAATCACCATCGGTATTGCCGTAGATGACACCATCCATTATGTCCACCGCTTCCAGGAAGAATACTGGCAGGATGAAAACTACTGGTATGCCATAATGCGCTGCCATAACAGCATTGGGCGTGCTATGTACTACACCTCAATAATCATCACCCTCGGCTTTTCTATCCTCGCCCTGTCGAACTTCATCCCAACGATCTACTTCGGCCTGCTGACAGGTGCTGCGATGATCACTGCACTGATCCTGAACCTGACTCTATTGCCTTTATTAATCACTCTGGTTCGACCAATGAGAAAACGTCTTAAAAGCAGTTAACCACACGGTTACTCTGTGGTGAATGATTTTAAATTAATAACCAAATAAGTTGGAATATGATATGAGCAACGCCGTCCACTTTATCGCTTATAAAACCATCGTCAAACGTGAAATCACGCGATTTATGCGCATTTGGCTGCAAACCATCCTGCCGCCGGCGATTACTATTTCGCTGTACTTCATCATTTTCGGCAATCTTATTGGCAAGCGCATTGGTACCATGGACGGTTTCAGTTATATGGAATTTATTGTTCCCGGTCTGATAATGATGTCGGTTATTACCAGTTCCTATGCCAATGTTGTGTCATCCTTCTTCAGCATGAAATTTCAGCGATCTATTGAGGAAATACTGATCGCCCCAGTCCCCAATTTCATTATCCTTGCCGGTTTTGTTACTGGCGGTGTGGCACGTGGCCTGATAGTGGGTGCTATCGTAACCATCATTGCGCTACTCTTCACCGGCCTGTCTATTGATAACTATCTGATCACTTTTAGTGTGATCCTGATGACTGCAATTCTATTTTCACTTGCTGGTATGATTAATGCCGTGTTCGCTCAGAATTTTGACGATATTTCAATCATTCCCACCTTTGTACTCACTCCGCTCACCTACCTCGGCGGTGTTTTTTATTCCATCAAACTGTTACCTGAGTTCTGGCAGCATGTTTCACTGAGCAACCCAATCCTGTATATGGTTAACGCCTTTCGTTATGGTGTGCTGGGTCAATCAGACCTCAATATTGGCGTTGCATTTATTATCATTCTCGGCTTCATTGCTACGCTAACAGCCACTACACTCTATTTACTAAAAAAAGGCATTGGGATACGAAATTAAGGATAAGATAGCGAACCATGACAACCATGAAAAATAATTGCAGCGCGACCTGTTCGATAGATGTAACAGATAAACAGGATTCAGCACAAAACCTGTCTGAAAAACAAAGAATCGTACTGATCAGTCCATACGACCTCGGCCGTCAACCTTTTGCTCTGGCAGAACCTGCCGCGCTGTTCAGCCAGGCGGGTTACGAGGTTAAATGTCTGGATTTATCGCAACAAAAACTAACAACTGAGGTGCTGGCTCCTGCAACAACGATTTTTTTATACCTCAGCATGCTTACTGCCACACGCATCGCCATCGAGGCCATGCCACGTATAAAGAAAATGGCACCACAGGCAAGAATAGCTGTGTTTGGCTGGTATGCACCAGTCAATGAACAGTACCTGAGAGAGCTGGGTGTAGATGCAGTATTTGGCGGTGAATCAGAGGACGACATGCTAGCCTATATTGCCTCAATTACCGATGAAGACGATCATCCTGCACGTACAGAAACAGTCGTCAATCTAAAACGAATTAATTTTTTAGTCCCTGACCGGAAATTACTACCTGCTTTAGAAAAGTATGCACAACTAGTACTACCGGACGGGTCTAAACGTATCATGGGCTTTACGGAAACAACCCGCGGTTGCAAACATCTGTGCCGTCATTGTCCGGTAGTGCCTGTATATAAAGGTCGCTTTTATGCGGTACCGGCTGGCATCGTCCTCGAAGACATCCGGCAACAGCTGGCAAAGGGCGCCGAGCATATATCATTCGGTGACCCGGACTTCCTTAACGGCCCGCGACATGCCCGACGCATAATCAAGGCCATGCATGAAGAGTTCCCTAAATTAAGCTACGATGCGGTCATCAAAATTGAACACATTATCAAATATCCGGAATTTCTTCTCTTACTGCGGGACAGCGGCTGTATTCTGGTGACCACAGCGGCGGAATCGGTTGATAACAGAATTCTCGAACGTCTCGAAAAAGGACATACTGCAGAAGATTTTGAGAAAGTCGTTACTATGATGGATGAACATAATATCGCACTGGCACCAACTTTCATTCCTTTTACACCCTGGACCACAATCGATAACTATATCAATCTACTGAACAAGATTGCAGAGTTAAAATTAATCATGAGCGTCAATCCTGTACAACTCTCTCTGCGCCTGTTAATACCCAATGGCTCCCGCTTACTCGAGCTGCCAAAAGAAGAAACCTGCATCACCGACTTCAAACCTGCATCGCTGGGTTATACATGGGTCCACAATGACCCTCAGTTGGATCTGTTGCAGGAAAACATAAGACACTGGACCGAAAAGGCTGAAAATGACGGTCTTAGCAGGCTGCAGATTTTTAATGGTATACGTCGTATCGCACTAAAAGTCGCTGGCAGAAACGCTGTGGATGTAGCTGAGGCTCATTGTGGAAACACCATCCCCACGCACTCGGAATCCTGGTACTGTTGTGCCGAACCGACTGAACAGCAGTTGACCAGCTTCTAGTGCAACTCTCAGGCGTCCGCTTTTTACTGATTGACGGCCCAAATCTTATCCGCCGCATCCATGCTGCCATTCCCGCCGATAATCAAAACCAGATCATCGAACAGACCATCACATCATCACTGCAATCTCTTTCCCGTGCTCTAAAACAACATGCGCCTACGCATACTTTATGTGCCTTCGAATGTGACGGCCCGACATGGCGACATGAGCTCTTTCCTGACTACAAAAAAGATCGCCCTGTTATGCCAGAGGAACTGGTTGAGATTTTTTCCCGGCTTAAACAGGAGATTCAGCATAACGGTGTTTTCACATTGAATATTGCTGGCATGGAAGCCGATGATATCATCGCTAGCGCCGCGGTAAAGGCCTCCGCACAAGGTGCAAAAGTCACAATATTATCGACTGATACGGGGCAGGCACAATTATTACGACCAGGAATCAGGCAATATAATCATTTCAAACAGGAACCGATCACCGCAGAAACCATCCAGCAGCGTTTTACGGTTAAAACCACGCAGTTGAACGATTATCTGGCGATGGTCGGTGATAAATCGCATTCTTTACCGGGTGTACCCGGTATTGGAGCAAAAAACGCTGCACGGCTGCTTGGTTCCTATTCAGATCTGGAGGAGATACTCGATGCTGCAGATGAAATAGGTGGCCGTACCGGTAAGTCATTAACAGAATATCGCGAGACGGCACGACTGATCAAAAACCTGCTGGCACTGCGAACTGATATCAGTTTGGGTCACACATTCCGCTCCTTTCGTTATACCGGCCAGTAACCCGCCCATGAGCTGATTTGACAGCGGGAATCACAATACATATATTTTCGAAAAATAAAGGAAACCAGTCTCCGAATGGGCATCAATTACAACACAGAAAATAAGAAAAATTTTTTCTTTGTCAAAAGCCACGGTAAGGGCGATGGTCTGGATGAAGTCAGTAGCTATGCACGCGAAATAGCTGAGCTTTGCAAAAAACAGGGCCACTGCAATAGGCTGATAGATGAAACAGATCGTCAGTATGTCATGGGTGAAGTGCTTGATCTGTACAAACTGGCGAATTTCTTCAAAACTCTGGATCTATCCAGCTTTCATATAGCCATTATCTGCCCACCTAAGTATATTGAGCATATCCGTTTTCTTGAAACGACGGCCAATAATCGTGGGATGAACATAAAATTTTTCCTTGAATCTAGCAGTGCTGAGCATTGGCTACTGTAGCGAAGAACCCATTTAGCAGGCATATAAACGTTGCCGTTGCCGTCATCAAACGTGAAGATGGCAAGGTACTGTTCGCTGAAAGACCTGCGGGAAAGGCCTGTGCAGGAGAATGGGAATTTCCCGGTGGAAAAATCGAAGCAGGTGAATCGGCCCGACAGGCACTGGATAGAGAAATCAGGGAAGAATTGGCGATCAGTATCACAGAGGCCAGGCCCTGGATCACCCTGTCCCACAGCTACCCGCATGCATCAGTGTTACTGCGCTTCTTCATTGTCAGTGGCTGGACAGGCCACGAGCACGGTGAAGAGGGTCAGAGACTTTCATGGCAGAATCTTTCAGAGCTAACAATATCTCCCCTGCTGGCGGCTAACGGGCCTGTCATTCGTGCCTTGCTGCTGCCCGATACCTATGCCATATCCTGTGCAGGCGAAATCGGTGAAGAAGAATTTCTGCGGCGCTTGCCTGTAGCAATAGGAAATGGACTGCAACTTCTTCAGATAAGAGAAAAATCTCTGAGCAAGTCTCAATTGCGACGCCTGATCGATCAGATGCTGCCCATCACAATGTCAGCTGGAGTAAGAATTCTAATCAACTCCTCTATGCCTGCCGAACAGCAAAAACGATTTTCCGGCTTACACCTGACCAGTAAACATTTGATGCAACTGGATCATCGCCCTGATTTCAAACTCGTCGCTGCCTCCTGTCACAACCGCCAGGAACTGGAATACGCCATTAAACTCAGACTGGATTTCGTAGTACTATCACCGGTATTAAAAACAGCATCACACCCCGAAGCAATACCCATGGGAATTAGCGGCATGAGTAAAATCATTGCTGAATGCCCGATTCCAGTGTACGCCCTGGGTGGTATGACACACGATCAGCTGACAGAGATACAATCGCATGGCGCGCATGGTATCGCCATGATGAGAAACGTCTGGAAATAATTATCCACTACTAAGAAAAATGAAGGGCAATAATATGTAGGTTCGAATTCATTCGCACAATAATATTTCAGCAGGCTCAAAACCATGTTCGAATGAATTCGAACCTACAGACAGAATTTTTACAACTTGCTGTAGTGAAATTTAAGGAACCTCTGATTAATTCTGGACGAAGTAGATTGCGATCTAAAATATTCAGGTTTGAGGCGTAAATTGCACGTAATAGCTAGCTATTGCGAAGATTTACAACGAAAAAACTGGATATTTTAGGCGTAAGATACGAGTTCATGAATTGATCAGAGGCTCCTTAAATACCCTGGCGATTGAATTCGCCATAAACATGGGCATAAACACAAAACACAGGAGTATCTATGCAATCCGATTTCTGGCATCGACGCTGGCAAGCCGGAAAAATCGGCTTCCACAAACACGAATACAACCCCCAGATGATGCGTTTTATAGATCTGCTGGGCATTGAGCAAGGAGACCATATTCTTGTCCCCCTGTGCGGCAAATCTCTCGACATGATCTGGTTACGTGAACAGAACTTCCGCGTAACCGGCATAGAGATTAGCCAACTTGCCGTAGACGGGTTCTTTGCCGAAAATAATATGGAACATGTCATCAGCAAACATGAGTGGGGGCTGATGTACCAGGCGGATGGCATAAACATCTTCTGCGCAGACTTCTTCGACATACACTCAGCTGACCTGCCACAAATTGATGCAGTGTATGACCGCGCATCCTTAATTGCCCTGCCGCAAGACATGCGGCCCGACTATGTAGCGCACCTGGCGACGCTGATGCCGGACACCACGCGCTCGTTATTAATCACACTTGACTACCCGCAGCAGGAAATGGATGGGCCACCTTTTTCTGTCAGTGAGGCTGACGTTAGGCAGTTATTCGGGCAGCAGTTCATCATTGAACCAATAATCGCTGAAGACTGCCTGGCCAATGAACCTCGGTTCCTGGCAAAAGGACTTAGCCGGCTTGATGAGCGGGTTTTTCTGCTGATCAGAAACATTCCCTGAACCCACTTGTACCATACTAAAAATAAGTGAATTTTCAGTCAGGGAAATAATCGGTCTACTTTGAGAAAGCTACTCCGATGCGGAGGATGTTATTACTAAGGATGTTTATCGTGTGCGTGATGAGTTTATTGCGGAAGATATAAACAAGTTACGAACTGAAGTTTGAAGTTATATGACTCCCTGCTCCTACAACCGCTCTATAACCGGCAGGCTTATCACATCACCCGGCTGTAACTGTGTGGTAAATAACTTTGGATTGTAGCGTTTCAGCAGCCACAGCGGAACGCGTTGCTTAATAGAAATACTCCACGCGCTGTCGCCAAAGCGTATCTTGTATGTTTCAACACTCGAGATCTTAAATCGCGATCTAAATTCATCCTGCAGTTCACGGTGATAATCCAGACGTTGCTGGTTAAATTTTTCCCGCTGTGCAGTGCTTTTAACCGGCAAAAATATTACCTTGCCTATACGGACTTTACGTGATTTCTTTATGTTATTCTTTTTCCGGATACGGCTGGTATATCTTATGCCCATCCAGTTGGCAAAAAGGCCCAGTGACTCATCCGGTTCAACGACAATAGAGTAGCGGGTTTTACCGGCTTTCTTAGACAGCTGGATTAACAGGTCATCACCCACACCAAAGATTGATTCAGGGACATTGGGGATTGACTTGATCACCGGTTCCGGTCTATGTGGGATGGGACTGACTGCAACCGCAGCCAGCTGCTTATTTTCTATTTGCTTTTCTGGCTCTATACGGATTTTATTTTTAGCAAGCACCACTTTAACCGGCTGCTTTTCAGCCTTTTTTACAGTCTTCTTTGCCGGCTTGCGGGCCTTCTTTTTAGCCACTTTTGTTGGCATACCAGGAATGATAATAATCTGTCCCGCACGTATAAAGGCGCGACGACCCAGGTTATTCAACAGAATAAGTTCACGACAGGAAACTGACTCCTTTCTCGCAATACCGCAGGCCGTATCTCCCCGCCGTACCCGGTAGGAGTACTCTGCATATTTTGGTTCTTCCGCCCTCATACTGTTCAATTTTGCCACCTGTTCACTGCGTCCATCGGTAGATTTTGGCAACTTGAGTTTGTAACCCCTGGGTACAAATCGCCGGCCTGACCACACCAGACGCATCAATGAGGTATTATATTTTCTCAGTGTACTCTCTGAAACTGAAAAAACAGTCATCAGCCGATCTGTTGAAACCGCTGTTTTGATCGTTACGACATCCATTGCTAATGGCTGCCCTATCTTGTGATCGGGATAGTATTTGTCCACGTTCTGAGCGACATGCCGCGCAGCAAGAAAGCTGGCATAAAAATTCTTTACCGCTGTCTGAAACCCACGGGCTTTATATTTGTTCAGCACGTCCATGTAATCCACGCCAACCTTATCCATGGCCCGTAGCATCCCTGCAGCGCCATAATTGTAGGAGGTGATGACATAGGGATACAGGCTGTATTTTTTCGAAGACTTAATACTGCGCGCCTTGTCCCCCAACTTCTTCCGGCTGTTGAGAAAATAACGTGTTGCAGCACCAGAGGCGAGTACTGGATCGAGTCGCTCATCAACGGTAGAAGAAATCTTCAAACCCAATATGCGTGCCGTGCGCGGCATAATCTGCCACATACCAGCCGCCCCAACCCGGGAGTAGGCTGTCGGTCGGTAAGAGGACTCAACAAAAGGCAGGTACTGGATATCTGTTGGCAGGCCCGCCTGCTTCAGGGTTTTAACAACCATTGGCCCATATTTATCGTGCCGCTCAAGAGCCTCATGAAACTGGTCAGCCACCCCTCCCTGGCATCTTATTCGCTTTGCGGCCTTACGAATCTCTGACGGTTTATCATTTTTGAGCAACTCAGCCAGGTGCTTTTTCTCGCCGCTGAATGTCGTTATGCCTTTGGCGCGTTTATCCGCAATCTCTAAAATCTGTTTTCGTAACTTGCTTTTTGCATTCTTGATTGAGTGTGGTTCGTGTCGGCGTGAACATTGAGCGCTGGTCTTGATTACCTTGTAAACACGATCTGGATTACGCGAATCATGCAGCACGATGGTGTCATCATCGTATTGTGTAAACACATCAATCCAGAAAGAGACCCGTTGTTTGAGTTCGTCAGGACAGGGAAATATTTTATCGCATTGTAAATCATGCTGACCCAACAGGTGATCAGCACTCGCTGCCTGGGGGAAAACCCACAGCACGAATAAAGCAGGTACTAAAAACCTACCGTATTCACTAAGAAAAATAAAGAAACGGCGTGAAAGACAACGAAGTCTGGTGCAAAATAGGCTATGTGACGGGAGCATTTTCCGATTATTATTATCATTGCTACATGGGCGAGGTAGAGTCCGTACTATACTCGACAACCCCAGTATTGAAAAGGTAAAGATCCTCTAAAACACCTACATTTCGTGAAGAAGAACACCTTGATAAATGCTATGATTACATGCACTTATAACATAACCGTTAATGGAGGAGAGATGCCAACTTTCGATATTGTTTCCGAATATGACTCACACGAAGCATCAAATGCCGTCGATCAGGCCAACCGTGAAATTGGCACCCGCTTCGATTTTCGTGGCAGCAATGCAAGTTTTACGCTGGAGGATCAAACCATCACGCTGGAATCTGATAATGATTTCCAGTTGCAGCAGATGATTGATATCCTTAACAATAAACTAGTTAAACGCGGTATTGATATCGCCTGTCTTGAAATTGGTGAGGCCGAATTGCGGGGGCAACGGGCAAAACAGAGCATTATCCTGAAGGAAGGAATTGACCAGCCGACAGCAAAAAAGATCGTAAAGATGGTGAAAGATAAAAAGATGAAAGTACAGGCGGCCATACAGGGTGAGAAAGTTCGTATTACAGGCAAAAAACGCGATGATCTGCAGACAGTTATGGCCATGCTAAGAGAAGAAAAGCTGAACGTGCCGCTGCAGTTCAACAATTTCCGGGACTAAGCACATCAGCCCTCTGTCAAAAGTCAGGTTGTTGGCGAAAAAGGCTGATAGCAACGCTCGTTTTCTAGCCACATTACTGACAGTAACGCTGATCGTTTTACTTTGGTCAAACATCGCCCCGAAAGACCGTACGACCTGGTTTATGGAAATCGTGCCGGTACTGATCGCGCTACCCATACTGACATATACCTGGCAAAGTTTCCCTCTAACTCGTCTATTATATCTTTTGATATTTATTCACGGACTAATCCTGATGGTTGGGGGCCACTATACCTACGCCGAAGTCCCTGTGGGTTCCTGGTTTCAGGAAGTCTTCGACTTACAACGCAATAATTATGACCGTCTCGGGCATTTTGCGCAGGGCTTTGTGCCTGCCATCCTCGCACGAGAAATATTGCTCAGAAAAACAACCCTGTTACCAGGTAAAATGCTCTTTTTCATTGTTGTCTCAATCAGCCTGGCCATCAGCGCTTTCTACGAACTGATCGAATGGTGGGCCGCTCTATTATACGGTGGCAAAGCCGATGCCTTTCTTTCCACACAGGGTGATATCTGGGATACACAGTGGGATATGTTTTTAGCATTGATCGGCGCCATCACCGCACAACTGTCTCTTACCAGGCTTCATGACAGGCAGTTAGAAAATCTCGACAGCAAGCGATAGAAATACGTGTTACGGGAAACCGTAAACCGTAAAAGATTAAAAGTAAAAGGGGAAAGGATCTTAACCAACAATAAAAATATAATATTTTTATCTTTTGTCCTTTATCTTTAAGGAACCTCTGATTAATTCTGGACGAAGTAGATTGCGATCTAAAATATTCAGGTTTGAGGCGTAAATCGCACGTAATAGCTAGCTATTGCGAAGGTTTGCAACGAAAAAACTGGATATTTTAGGCGTAAGATACGAGTTCATGAATTGATCAGAGGTTCCTTAACCTTTAACCTAATCTTCTCTTCAGGAAAATACATGAACGTCCTAATAACAGGCACCGGCCGTGGTATCGGACTTGGCTTCGTCGAATACTATCTTATGCACGATCATACAGTGTATGCCTGTTACCGTACTGAATCGCTGAAGCTGGCCACTCTGGCCGGCCGATATAATGACCTGAATCTCCTGCAATGGGATGTTACCGGCCCGGTATCGGATTCATTGCTGCAGTCACTACCCAACCACATTGATTTGATTATCAATAACGCCGGCATCTACGGCCCGAAAAAAGATAGTCAGTCGCTGCTGAAAATAACACCTGAAGCAATGCATGAGGTCTACGATGTAGATTGTGTCGCCCCTCTCGGTGTGGTTCAGACCTTGCAGGAAAAGCTCAGCAGGCCGGGTGGAATCATTGCCAATATTAGCTCAAAAATGGGCTCTTCGGGGGACAATACAAGTGGCGGTACCTATGCCTATCGGGCGGCCAGGGCAGCACTGGTCATTATCTCAAAATCAATGGCGGTGGACCTGCAGCCGGAGGGGATCAGTGTCATCACTTTACACCCCGGCTGGGTACGCACCGAGATGACTGGTTTTACCGGCCTGATCGATGTTTCCGAATCCGTTGCTGGCATGGCAAGCATTATTGAAAACATTGATAATTATGAGCCAGGAGCGTTTGTGGCCTTTGATGGTCAAATAGTACCTTATTGAAACATGAAAAAACTAAAAGACGTTCTGGCGAAAAAAAGTCTGCTCGAATACTCAACCGAGATTAGCATCATACTGGCATCGCTAGGACTGCTAGCTTTTTTTAAACTGACCGAGAAAGTTATTGAAGGTGATACCTCGGGATTCGATCAACGCGTGCTGCTCTGGTTTCATAACTCAGCCGGTTTATCGGAGCCGATTGGACCTGCATGGCTTGAAGTAGTGATGCGAGACATAACAGCACTTGGTGGACTGCTGGTTCTGGGCTTGCTGACAGTCGCAGCCTGCGGTTATTTATGGTTAAGCCAGCGACATAAGCTGGCTCTATTTGTGGCCCTGTCAATTCCTGCAGGCTCATTGCTAAATAGTCTTTTAAAAGGTTTCATCGAACGCCCTCGCCCTGACATAGTGCCTCATGCAACAGGTGCTGCATTGAGTAGTTTCCCGAGCGGTCATGCGATGATGTCAGCCGTAGTTTTTCTAATCCTTGGCGCCTTGCTGTCCCTTTCCACCGATGACAAGCGGATAAAAATCTACATTCTGTGCTGGTCAGTGTTACTAACTATACTGGTAGGCATCAGCAGACTGTATCTTGGTGTCCACTGGCCAACTGACGTCATCGCAGGCTGGATTATCGGGGCAACCTGGGCGTTGATATCCCTGCTGATTTATCATCGATTCATCCGAACAACTGAATGATGGTTTACGGTTTACGTAAAACCTAACACGTAAACCGTAAAACTTTTATTACTATTCCCCAAACAAAGCCGCCACTTCTTCACCATTCCTGCGACGATTAGCAGAGTTCCCGCCGCGACGAATGTTGCCATTTACCTGCCTTTTACTGTTGGATTTTTGTCCATAAGGTGAACTACTGCGACTGGTGCTTCGCTGCTCGCCATCTTCCGAAATATTCCCTGATCGATTTTCATTCTTATTTGTTGAATTTGCGCTGTTTCGTGATCGTGGCTGACCACTTTTTTGTTGCCCGGTTTTCTTCTGACGAATTCTTTGCTGACCATTGCGCTGATGGCCGCCTCTCCCAGTGGAGCGACCCTGACGACGTGGTTCACAGGATCGTTCATCAGAGGCAGTCCCCTGATCAAAACCTTCGATCTCCTTACGTGGGATCTTCTTACCCAGTAATTTCTCAATGTCCCGCAGAAAACTGTTTTCATCCGGCGATACCAGAGAGATTGCTTCACCGTCACTGCCTGCACGACCGGTACGACCAATACGGTGTATATAATCCTCCGCTATATTGGGCAATTCAAAATTCACCACATGCGGCAGTAATTCAATGTCCAGGCCACGCGCTGCAATATCGGTGGCGACCAACACCCGAACCTTGCCGGATTTAAACTCGGCAAGCGCACGGGTGCGTGCACCCTGACTCTTATTACCATGGATTGCCGAACTGGTCAGTCCATCGCGTTCCAGTTGCTGAGACAATCGATTGGCACCATGCTTGGTACGGGTAAACACCAGCACCTGACGCCAGTCATTCGAACCAATCAGGAATGACAGCAATGCGCGTTTACTGCTTTTTTCGACGGGATGAACTAATTGGGTAATTCTCTCGGCTGTGGTATTGCGTGGAGCGACATCGATGTTTTCAGGATTATGTAACAGGCCTTCCGAAAGACGCCGAATCTCGTTGGAAAAGGTCGCCGAGAACAGCAGCGTCTGGCGTTTCTTTGGCACCAGCTTGATGATACGACGAATATCGTGAATGAACCCCATGTCGAGCATACGGTCGGCTTCGTCAAGCACCAGTATCTCGATTTTTGACAGATCAATGTTGCCCTGCTGCACATGATCCAGCAGGCGACCCGGTGTCGCCACAATGATGTCAACGCCCTGGCGCAAGCGCTGTACCTGCGGACCGATTTTAACACCGCCAAAGATGACTGTGCTGCGCAATGGCAGGTGCAGGCCATAGGCCTTCACGCTTTCTTCGACCTGTGCGGCGAGTTCACGGGTCGGGGTTACAATCAGTGCCCGCACATGACGGTGATTGCGCTCGTGCGGGTGGAGGTTAAGCTGCTGCAATATAGGCAGCGCAAAGCCAGCAGTCTTGCCGGTACCCGTCTGTGCGCCAGCAAGAATATCGCGGCCGGCCAGAATAGTGGGTATTGCCTGCTGCTGGATAGGTGTGGGTTCTGTATAACCCTGTTCAGCGATCGCACGCAAAAGTGCGGCGTTCAGGCCGAGTGATTCAAAAGTCATTTGTTCGGGTGCTCCGTGATTGTGTTTAGTAACAAACGGCAGTATCACGCAGGTCAGTTGACACCTTGATGTGCCTGTCCGTACCCGGGTAGTGCCGAAAAAAATAGATGTTTAGTTGTGCAGGGTTTCTCTACGGTAGTGCAAATGCAAATTTAGCGACGACGTCCGCGTCCCTTACCTTTGCTACGTGTAGTGTCTTCAAAACGGACTTTAAGTGGAGCGTTATTGTGCATCCGTCCATCAAGAGCCTCAATAGCTGCACGTGCTTCATGACCTTCCATCTCAATAAAACCAAAACCACGACAACGGCCGGAAAAGACGTCTGTCACCAGTTTGATGGAACGAACCTTGCCGTATTTCGAGAAAAGCTCGGTAACACTTGCTTCATTCGCATCCTGTGGTAAACCACCGACAAAGATTTTTTTCAAGATTGTATCCTGCAGAGAAGTTAAAAAAGAAATAAGAGCCAGACAGGGCGAAACAAAGAAGATAAAGCAAAACTACTTCAGGAATCTAACTACCAATGAAGCACTGTACGAAAATCGCATTCTTGTGTACATATTACACGAATACACGATGTCGCGCTATCTATTCCCCATTACCACATCAGATCATCCGGCACCTGATAATCGGCATATGGGTCGTCCACATCGCTTTCCACAGGCTCGGTAGCGGCACAATGCATCACACATGATGGGTCACGCAATATAATTTTTTCTGCAATGCCCGCAGGCACCAGATTGTAGCTACTTTCCAGCTTAACGATTACCAGGTGCCCCCGTATCAGTTGCTCCTGTAATTTCTCTGTCACATAAAACCGCTGGACATTTTTGCCATCAACAAAATTGAAGGCAATCTCTGCATTACTCTCTGTCTCATCTGCTTCTATACGGTTCATCTCGATCAGTTGCTTTATCTGTGCAGCGATTGCTTTTTTCTCTGCTGCCTGTTTTCGCTGCTGATTAAGTTCACGATCCCGCTGCGCTTTCTCAGTCTGCACCTGCTGCGCCCGCAGCTTACTTTTATCCAATGGCTTCGTCTGTCTGCCTTTATGTTTTTTGGCCTGCCGGTGCTTTTCCTTTTTGGCCTGCTTTGCCTTATTTTTATCCACCAGCCCGGATTTATTCAGCTGGTCGAACAGGGAATTACCCATATGTTGTTCCTCAAATATAATTATTCACTATATTGTGGCATAAGTGTTTATTCTGGTCTGTTCCCTATTCCCCACCCGGTCGGATCAGTTGAAAGCAGATCCAAATCTCCCACACCAGGAAAACCAGAAGTGCTGTGCGCTCAGCCAGGCCTGGCGCCACGTCCACCTGAATAGCGAGAAAAAATGTCGCCAGGGCTATGGCCGCAGTCACCGACAATGCCATAGAGACCGTTTGATGTCGTTGCCAACGACGCTGGCGGCCAAATACAAACGAAAACATGAACAGTGCGGCAAGTTCTAACATAAAGGTGGCACTGGCGGCCGCGAGGTGTACACGCCCCGTTATGCTACGTACCTGCCCGGGGGGATCGATAGGAAACAGTGTCGCCACTATAATACCCACAGCGGCCAGGCCGAGCAGAACAACGGCCCATACACACAGCCGTTCTGGCTGGAGCGCACGGCGCAGACCCAAACTAACGGCCAGATTACCAAGGCCATGCACAAAGCCACCACCGGCAAAGAGCCAACCGTACGGCTCATTGGCCAGATTGCTGACAAAATCGCGCACCCAGTCGATGTCGCTGTTCACTCGGTGCAGAACAATGAGCGATGTCATAAACACCACGATACCGAGCAGGCCCAACAGTCCATAAAGCCTGACCGGCAACGGGAAAGCGTCCACTCTCGTCACGTTCGAAGCAACCTCAATGTATAAGACTCTGACCTGACCACAGGGCGTGGTCTGGCAATATGTCGCGTCATCCGTTCATCGTCCCCTTTTACTCAATCATGCTGTGAGCTGCCTGCCCGTCTCACTGATAATTGCCTCTTTATACACGGCGTGTAATGAGGCCTATTATGAGTTTTGTGGCGATGATCAGCATCATGATGGTAGCTACACCCACAATGAGATAAGCAGCAATAGTAGACAGTAGTGGTATATCACGCCAGACACTTAGCTGTTTTAATGCAACACTGACTCCGGCAAAAAAGAGGGTTATCGCAAAGTATAAACGCACCCGCATACCACGTACATGCTGAGTGGCATAACTGCCGACTTGTACACCAATAGAGGCACCGATAAATAAAACCATTGCCGCCACCAGATATACTTTGCCCTCAATGGCATATAAAAAGGTACCCAGTGCTGATGAGAATATAATTTCAAACAGGTCCGTACCCACAGCAATCGTTGTTGGTATCCCCATGCCGTAGATCAATGCAGGCATGCGAATAAATCCGCCGCCAACACCAAGAAATGCGGCGAGAAATCCGGTTAAGACACCAACACCTATTGGGATCCATACTGATATTTGCTTAATGCCCGATACTGGTAGTTCAACCATTGGCTTTATCTTTAACTGACGTAATCGACGAGACAGGGGCGTGCTGTGTGTTTCGGTCTCAGGTTTATGTTTTTTAAAATAGGGGCGACTGATAAATAAAATATAGTCGTAAACCATAAAACTGGATACTGTGAATAACTATAAAATATAAATTAAGCGGATAACTGTTTCCGCTTCGCCACTGGCAAGCAGGATAAACACCAAAGACTTGCCAAGCCATACCCCGACCGTGGTCCCAAGTAACATATATATTCCCAGTCGGATATCGACATTGCCAAACTTGAAATGTCTGACTGTCGCCAATATCGAAGTACCTAACATCAGCGCCAGATCAGTGCCAATGGCGTAGACTATTGGAAAGCCCAGGATATTAAGTGCCGGTGTCATGATAAATGCGCCTCCAACACCAAAAAATCCACTCAGGGTGCCAACAATAAAACCCAGTAATATCAGGAGCCAGGCTATTGACGTGATGTCTTCAAATAGCACAAGAGATACCTCGAGCAAGAGTTTTTGAAGGGTCTATTGAATACTCATCATAAAATTGACGGTATCATGAATCAAGCAAAAATCGCAGGATCAGGCAGACTGCAGGTTTTACCCTTCCTGTTTTTGCTTATACATCAACGATGTCTGCTTCAGCCAGAAATTCGTCAACAGTTTGATTCATCTCAACCTGAAACGTCAGCACACCTGTGCTACTGGAACATTAATCAGGCGCATTGCCAAACGAATCAGGCGGTCAAACCGTTCCTCTGGTGGTGTATCCAGAATGTCGAGTGGTTTATCCTCGATTGATCTGGAAGTGCTATGTCGTCCGGAAAAGTCAGGCCATATTCAACCAGTCTGTGGTGATGCGGCTCATCTGCGGGTGTATCAAATATCCCGTGCCATGATGTGGGTTCGAGTTGTCCCAACGAATTGCCATGTTGTAAATATGCCTGTCTGTGATACTGGACGTTAGTCCAAGTCGCACTATTTTCCTAAAATCATTCGCCAGAGTAGGGTCATGCGCGATGTAGTCATCTTCGGCAGCAAAATTTATCCAGTGCTTCCTTACGATCAGTAATATCATCGGCTTCGCGTTTTTTGGTCCAGCGTTTGCCGGTGTGCTTTCCGAGAAAGGTATTAGTGAGATCACCATAATAAGCCATAGTCTTACGGGCTTTCTTAAACTTGTTTAGCGCACGCTTTCCATGGTCTCGTTCGATTCCATATGCCAGAGCACCTACCCAGTTTCTCTTTAGGCTTACAGCATTCGGCTTATAACTGCGACCGTGGATCAGAATTATGTGTTTTGCCATGCGCTATCTCCTTTACTTATTATTAAGTGTGGCGTAGCAAGGTCAAGGTGGCTTTAAGTCCACCTTCCTTGCGATTGACAAGTTGCAAATCACCACCATGTGACAGGGCAATATTGCGCGCAATACTCAAGCCTAATCCGTTACCACCGGTTTTGCGACTACGTGATGTTTCCAGACGAAAGAATGGTTCAAAGACGGTATCGAGTTGCTGTTCGGGGATGCCCGGCCCGGTATCACAGATGCTGATCAGTATGGTGTTGTCACTTTCACTGGCGGTTATAACAGCATTACCGGCATATTTGATGGCATTCTCAACCAGATTTACGATGCAGCGTTTTAATGCCAGCGGTCGTCCCGGGTAGGGACTTAACTGGCAGGATTCAATTTCAACTTGTTGGCCAAGTTCGGCAGCATCATCTTTTATTGTTTCTAAAAGTGCACAGATATCAATGGCCTGCACGTTTTCACGGGCATCGTCAGCGCGCAAAAAATCCAGTGTCTCACTTGCTATGGCCTGCATTTCATCAAGATTGCGGGTGAAGTTGTCGCGTTGCTCGGCATCATCGAGCATTTCGGCACGCAAGCGCATACGTGTGATCGGTGTTTTCAGATCGTGCGAGATGGCGGTCAATAAGCGACTTCGATCTTCAATAAAGCGCTGCAGTCGAGATTGCATGGTATTGAAGGCATGGCTGGCATGGCGCATTTCGGTCGGCCCGGTTTCTGCCATGGGTGGCTGATTAATGTCACTGCCCAGCTTGTCGGCCTGTTTTGCCAATAATGTAAGTGGCCGGGTTGCCACGCGCACAGCAATCAATGACACCAGTAGCACTATAATAATTAACACTGCCAGGTTTACTAGCAGGGTTGTTGAGCTTGCGAAAATTTTATCATCAATCCGGTTTTCAAATGTCACCCAGGTACCATCGCCTAATTGCACCTGGGCAAAAAAGACCAGTGCCTCGGGCGCGGTCATCCCCATTCTTATTCTCATGTCATCCATGTTCATCATGTGGCCGCTGTCATCGTGCAGGGTATTCATCACGGGTTGATCACTAACGGCAACACGTAAGGGATAATCCTTACCCAACTGCTCTTGCAGGCGGTCATGAAATTCAGCGCTGGGTGATTCTGCAATGACAGGTTGCTGGTCTGGCCAAACCGGTGTGGATAACGAGACCTTTAGTGGTGGTACATTCAGGATGGCGATCAGTCGTTGCCTTTCTGCATCGCCTTCATCATCAAGCAGGCGCACAATTTCGGCGATACGTTCTGCGCTTTGCATACCGCTAGCCTGGAATAGCCGTTGGCCACTATCATGAAACTGTAGCAGGGTACTCAAAAATTGTGCCAGCAACAAACCGGACAATAAGATAAGTGCCAGTCGACCGAATAATGATTGCGGTAACAAACGCATCAGCTTTGTTCTTCTACGTTTGTGGTAAAGACATAACCGGCACTACGCACAGTTTTAATCAGTCGTGGTTCGCGGCTGTCATCACCAAGGCGCTTACGGAGTCGTCCAACCTGCACATCAATGCTACGGTCAAATGGCCCGGCTTCTTTACCGCTAACCAGCTCCAACAACTGGTCACGGCTCATCACGCGGTTTGGGCGATCCAGAAATACGCGCAACAGGCGGTATTCACCGCCGCTTAGTGGCACGACGATACCTTCAGCAGAAATCAGATGGCGGGCAACTGTATCAAGTGTCAAACCTGCAAAACGTAATCGTCCTTTGGGTTCTGATTGCACTGCGCTATCGGGCAATGACCGTGTCCGGCGTAATACGCTGTTGATCCGCGCCAGTAGCTCACGCGGGTTAAAGGGCTTGGCCAGGTAGTCATCAGCACCCATTTCCAGGCCGACAATTCTGTCCGTCTCTTCACCTAGCGCAGTGAGCATAATAATAGGTGTATGCGAATCGACACGCAGTTTACGGCACAGGCTCAGGCCATCTTCGCCAGGCATCATCAGATCCATCACGATCAAATCAATGCTCGACTTATTCAGCACATCCCACATGGCAGCACCATTCTCGGCGGTGCTGGCGCGTAAACCGTGCTTTTCAAGATAGGTCTTTAATAACTGGCAAATCTCGGTATCGTCATCGACGACCAGAATGTGGTCTTTATGTGGTTGATCATCCATAGTTACTTTTTAGCGCCTCAAGCATGGCATGTCAGTATAATTTTGTAACGTATTGTAACAGCACCCCGGCCAGATAAAGTACGTTACAAAAAGCCCTGTCACTGACACTCGCCAGTTACAAACAAATGTTTAAATAATAACCGAGCAACAAAGAAATTTTTATTACATTCTTAAACAACAGGAGAAGTATCATGAAAAACAAAACAGTATCTACATATATTATCGGCGCAGTGGCTGGCATCGGACTGGCAGTCGGCTCAGTAGCCTTTGCACAGGGTGGTATGATGGGACAAACAACCCAGAGGCCTACACAGTATGGCATGCCCGGGGGCGGTATGATGGGCAATATGATGGGGCAAACAACCCAGAGATCCGCACAAAATGGTATGCACGGACAGACCACACAGGGTGGAATGATGGGGCAAACAACCCAGAAATCCATACAAAATGGTATGCGCGGACAGACCACACAGGGTGGAATGATGGGACAAACAACCCAGAAATCTGCACAAAATGGTATGCACGGACAGACGACCACACAGGGTGGTATGCATGATCAAAATCAAACGGTGAAAAAGAATGTTCGAGGCAGCATGCATGACAGCGCTGCAGCACAACAGGCAATGGAGGCAATGTCTGATCATCACAATAGCATTAAACGCTGAAATCTAGTGACTGACAGCAAAGACAGGGAGTCCTGATAATGGGTGATAAAGGACCAGACTGTCGAAACAGAACCCGGTCTTCATCATAAGACTTCAGACCGGGTTCATTTCCTGCTGCATAACACCACGCAATGCTATTGTGTATCTACAACGTGAAGAACAAACAACAAACTAAACACAGGATTTATTATGAAACGGCGTGATTTTTTAATTGGCGGATTAGGTGCAACTGCCGGTGTTACAGCGGTGTCCTTCGCACCCTTTGCCATGAGTCAGATGATGGGACAGCGCGGTTATTATCAACCGTCTTTCGGCATGCAGGATTTTGCCGTTCCCGCACTTGATGAAGGTATAACGGTACAGGGTAAACAGGTATTTAAACTTGCATTACAATCGGGTGAAAGTCGCATACTACCCAATACAAGCACACCAACTATTGGCATAAACCAAAACTTTCTGGCGCCGGTGTTGCGTTTCAAAAAGAATCAGACAGTAAGAATGGAGGTCACCAACAAGCTCAATGAAACTGCCGCATTGCACTGGCATGGAATGATCTTGCCTGCCACACAGGACGGTGGCCCGCACCAGGCAATCAAGCCCGGTGATACCTGGGTTGCAGAGTGGCAGGTCATCAATGAACCTGCAACCTATTTTTATCATTCGCACACGCATAACCATACTGCCGAACAGGTCTGGCGCGGTTTGGGTGGACAGATGCAAATTGTCGATGAGGACCGCGATGCTCAGTTAGGCATTCCGCATCAATATGGCGTGGACGATTTACCGGTCATTATTACTGACCGCGCCTTCAATGAATCTGGCACATTTTATTACAGCAATACCCTCATGCAAAAAATGCAGGGTATGCACGGCAATGTCATTTTAGTGAACGGCGTAGCCAATTCGGTGCTAAAACCAAAAAAATCATTAATCCGCTTAAGATTACATAACGCGTCAAATGCCCGTTTTTATCATTTACATTTTTCAGATAACCGGCCATTTCAACTTGTTGCTACTGATGGTGGATTACTGGGGAAACCGCAAAAATTAAACGATATC
The DNA here is from genome assembly GCA_002897635.1 of bacterium BMS3Abin11. Classification (NCBI taxonomy): domain Bacteria; species bacterium BMS3Abin11. The sequence continues at coordinate 26,361 of BDTD01000032.1, forward strand.
CATCTTGCACCTGCAGAACGTGCCGATATCATTGTTGATCTGTCTGATGGTAAAACCCTGTCACTGCGAAACATGAAAGGTTATGGCAACCTGAATACCGGCATGATGGGGATGATGGGTGGCACCAGTGGTCTGGATAGTAACTTCGATCTGTTTCATATAGATGCCAGCAAGACCAGTAAAGTGGCTGCATTTAACACTACACAGTTAGTCAGCTTGCCAGACTGGTCAAAGGTAGATATCGCCAAAACCCGTCGACTACAACTGGATATACAAATGGGCCCATCGATGATGTTTGGTTCCGGTGGATTTTTTATCAATAAAAAAGCATATGATTTTAATGTCATCAATGAAGTGACCAAAGCCAATACTTTTGAAGTGTGGGAATTAAACAACCCGTCAATCACGCACCATCCGATACATGTGCATAACACCCAGTTCAGGATTCTCGACCGCAATGGTCGCCCACCTTATAGCTGGGAGAGCGGCTTAAAAGACACAGTAACCGTCCGCGCCAATGAAAAGGTAAGGATCCTTTTACCAACCGGGCCTTACAAAGATGCCAAAATGCCCTATATGTACCACTGCCATATTCTGGAACATGAGGACGCAGGCATGATGGGGCAGTTTACGGTGACGTAGGGACTGGATATTCCTTAAATAAACACAAATTCGCGATTTAGAAACTACTCACTAGAAGACAAAGGTCAGAATTGCCCTGATTTTTAAGTTGTGATTTATTCATTAAAATAATGGCACGCCCGAGACGATTCGAACGTCCGACCTCTGCCTCCGGAGGGCAGCGCTCTATCCAGCTGAGCTACGGGCGCGTGGAGGCCGTATTATGACCTCTACTCTATGGTTGATACAAGCAACGCAATGCAATGCTGTTGTAGCAGATGGGCACCTCTAGGGAACCTCTTCATGAATTGATCAGGGGTTCCCTGGTATTCGGGATTGTAGATAATGTGTATATGCCGGGTACGATTTGTTACTCATCTGCACGCCAGTAGAAAGTGAACAGGAGCGTGCGCACAATTGTAATTACCGCAAGGATCGCTAACCCCATCCCCAGCAATACAGATTTCTGTTGTACAGGCCATAGAATTGCACTCAGCAACACAGCGACCAGAAAATTAACGGGAATTGCCGGGTGGCTGCTAGAACAGTAACTGTAGCTTTTCTGCACATACTGATCTGTCTAAGCGCGAACCTGTTTTCTTAACCTCGATTATTTCTGCCTTCTGTGGCACGCTGAAAATATAAGACTGCCTGACAATATATAAGTATTTCAGCCACCAGAATATTTTCAGTATATTGCGGTTTCGTGTTGAATCATTATCCTCTATTCACAAAAAGGTAGTTGTTTTTATGCAACATTTGAAAAAAATATCGCCATACAACTTGTATTCAAATACATAAAGATGTTTAATGAAAAAAGTTAAAATAATATCTTACGCCAGGATAAGTCAAGAATATAACTTGCCCATCAGGAAAGTAAGGGTGTACATCAATAATAATTAATATAAACAAGAACTTGATATCAAATATCATAACATGAAGGAGAAATAACGATGGTCTACACAAAAAAATCGGCTGCTTTGCTCATAATTGGTCTGATTATGCTGGCTATCTGGTACTTTGCCAGCTCCGGTATGATGGATGGCTATATTGAGCATCTGGCAGCCGGCAAAAAATACAAATATTTAGGTGAACTCGTCACTTTGGCACTGTATTTTGGCATCATTAACGTGGTGCTCGGGGCCCTGCAATTGTTTACTACTCCTAAGGAAGGAGAATGGGATTACTTTTTTTCTTCAATAGCCGGTGCTATGTTTATCCTGCTGATTACCATGCTGGTACGCTGGTTTGTTGCACCAGAAGTCGCCTGGGTAAGTATACAGATGGGGAAAGTCGGTGATACCGGTAAATACATCCACAAATTATTAGGTCTGAATTATGTTGTGCTGGGTATACTAGCCGGTATTATTATTGTCAACTGGTTCAAGATTCCAGATTGGGCTGAGAATGGGGTTCGTCTGTCCCGCCTGGGCCTCAAGACTGGCGTGATTCTGCTGGGCACGCTATATAGTGCCGCTGAGTTAGTGAACCTGGGTGGCCTTTCCATTATCATGATCGGCTTCTTCGTACTCGGATCGGTCTGGATGACGTTATGGATGGGTACCTTGATGAAGATTCCAAACTCCATGAGTGGGGTACTCTCGGCGGGAATGGGTGTTTGTGGAGTATCAGCCACAGTGGCTGCTGCCCCAGTGGTACAGGCCAAATCGGTAGAGATTGCCTATACCATCGGCACCATCCTGCTATGGGGCGTTGGCAGTTTGTTCGTCTTCCCGATCGTCGGCCAGTTACTGGACATGAGTTATGTGCAGTTTGGTGCCTGGGCCGGTACCGGAATTCTGAATTCAGCACAGGTGGCTGGTGCTGCACTCGCCTTCCAGCCTGACGGAATTGAAACCCTGAAGGTAGGTGAAATCTTCAATATCACCCGCGTACTGGTGTTACCGATTATCGTATTATGGCTAGCCTTGTGGTACGTGAAACGTGAAGAACACGCGACCAAGGTCAACGTCACTGAAGTAATGATTGCAAAATTTCCGATGTTTGTTCTCGGTTTCATCCTGTTGTTTGCGCTGTCTACCACTGGTGTTTTCGCCCCGGCAAAACATTACAAGGGTAAGTACTTCGGTAGTACAACCGAAACAGGATTCAAAGAGAAAAATCTTCTTAAGGATGACCAGGTCGCATTACTCCAGTCAGAAGAGAGCAAGATTCAACGCGCTGATCGAAAAGCAGCGGTAGAACGCCTGATAGAAAACCGCAAGCTCGTAACGGAAGCTGATGAAGTTGTAATCCGCGGAGTGTTGAAGGCAAAAATACTTTCGAAAAAAGCAAATAAGATACTGAAAAAAGCACACAAGGCGGTTCGACACACGTCGAAGAAAATCAAGGCCTTCCGAAAATGGATATACTGGTTATTCGGGTTCGGCCTGACTGGACTTGGTATGCAGATTACTTTCAGTTCCATGAGGCAGGCTGGAGGAGCACCCGCGGTGATTGGTAGTGTAGTCGGATTTACCAAGGCGGTGCTGTCTCTGATCGTGGTTCTTTGGCTTATCAGTGGAACTGTTTAATCAGTGAATCTATTTAATAAGGAGTAATAATTATGAGTGAAGAAGAAAAAGAAGTCGCACGATTTGAACGCGGATCTGCGCTGTCCATTTTTAGCAGTGATCGCAAAGAAGACTATTTAGCACTGGTGCTTGCCCTGATCATTGCATTATGGGTGTATGTTAGAAACTAGATATGACCAAATAGTCTATAAGTAGTAGAGTAGTACTGGTGCCCGCATCTGCGGGCACCATTTTTACCATCATTTACACATAGCATTCGCGAACAAATGGTGATGCTGTGGGTTCGGTTCATCCACGTATTTTTTTGTCTATCAATGAATTCTCTCAATCACGTACTACTAGCAAGTCATGGCACAGTGGGTGCCCAGGCGGCAGAGCAAATGGCCATACGCATGTGTTCCAGTGGCGCCAAACTACACCACCTGATTGTTGTCCCCAGTCTATGGAAAGGTATGACAGGTGATGACTGGTTGAACAATGGCTCAACACGGGACACCTACCGTCGATATCTTGAAGACGAGCTTGGTCGGGAAGTCGATGAGCACTGCGAACGTGTCAGCAAGCGTGCGGAAGAGAGAAAACTGGAATACAGTAGTGAAATTGTATATGGCGAACCGGATAAATGCCTGATCAATTCCTGCAAAAAAGAATCCTTTGACCTTGTCATCATGGGTTCACCACGTCCAAAAAAAGTAAAAGGTCTGCGTTCGCGCATGAAAACCGAATCTCTGACACACACACTGGATATTCCACTACTCATCGTCCCTTACCCAGGCTCCTAGCCATGAATGATCTGACACTGGACTCTGCTGAAGATGATACGGCATGGGTATCGATACAAACACCCCTGGATGTGGAAAGTCTGACATCCTTCTGTCAGGATGTCGAAAGACTGTTCCGAATCAACCCTATGCTTACCTTCAAAAGCTGGCAAGCTGACGATGAGAACCGTTTCCAATTTTCAGGCCAGAACATCAGTCAGGACGAACCTTTTGATTTTGACCTGACACTTCTGGTCACAAAGTTAGCAGATGGTATTGAGGTGAATTACCAGCAAGGCATTAAATCCAGTACCACCTTCAAGATTGAGCCCTTGCCAGACGACTCAGAATGGAAATCAAAATTAACCATCACTGATACCTATGGCGGGATGTCCGAACAGGACCGCAAAGAGCAACTGCATACTGTAGACAGAAGTCTCACCGCCTGGGCCAAATATTTACAACAATATTTACTTTACTGGCACCGTTTTTCACGTATTTGGCCATGGCGCTGGTATATGAAGCGTGTCTGGCAGCCGATGAATCCCTCCGCGCGGCGCATTACTTACATGTTTCTATTAATTTCTGTCATTGAGGTATTCCTTATCGGTTTAGGTGCCGTGATTTTTCTCTTTGAATATCGTTAAGGATCTTAAATATTCCCTCCAGCTGCCAAACACACTTATTTCTTTAGCATTTTTGACCGCATAGGATTCACAGATGAACCCGGGCAGCCAGCGATGATTGATGGTCTCTACCTTTCCTATACCCAGTGGGGCGGCTATGTGGGCAACAAAACTACCGAATTCAGCTGCGGGTATCTGCCATATTTCGATCTCGATGGCCTTGCCACTGACTTCATCCCGTATCAGGCCGGGCCTTTGTGGTGAGCCATCAATCAAATACATGCGGTAGGTTTCAGAGGTTAAGGTTTTTTCCTGAAATACAGCACCACGCTCGCTTAGCTGCCAGTTGAATGCCAGTCCATCAAGATGAGCTCCGCATACAATCACGGGTATCGTATCCGAAAACGAAATTTCTGCTGCCTGCGACATAGGCAGGTCCTGATCCTGCTTACCGGGGCGTAACTGCAGATGCTGCTGCCAGCGGTTGGCAAAGGATAATAATTTCCGATCCTGCATACAGGTACTGACAAGACTGATACCCCAGGGTAAGCCGTTATCCAGAAACCCTGCAGGGACTGCAACAGAAGTACAATCCAGCAGGTTCATGAAGTTGGTGTAGTATCCAAGATTGATATTGAGCTTTATCGGATCGGCATTAACCTCCTCTATAGTGTAGATAGTGCCTGCGGTCGGCGTCATAAGAAAATCAACGTCGGTCAACAACTGTTTTACCTGCGACCGATGTTTCTGCATGCTGTATTCCGCCTTGAAGGCTTCCGTCGCTTTTTTATTTTCCGCACTGCCAATGATGGTTTTGATCACGGGAAGCAATTCTTCTGGCTGATTGCTGATAATATTTTCAATAGCAACATAACGTTCCGCCACCCAGGGTCCTTCGTATAGCAGTTTTGCCGCCTGAAGAAATGGCGTGAAATCCAGTTCATGTTTTTCGCCACCGAGTGCCTGCATAGCGCGGACACTTTGGTCAAATAGTTTCTGCGCGGAGGTATCGCCAAAAAATTCCAGCTGATCCTGCTGTGGGACTACGAAGGTGAAAGTTTCTGTGGGCAAGCCATACTGCCGCCCGTTATTAGAAAATGGGTTTTGTTTTGCGTACTGATCATTAACATCATATACTGCCGCCTGCTCAAACACAGCATCAGCATCATCGCTAGTTAAGGCAAAAATACTGACGCAATCCAGACTCCGGCACGCAGGTACCACACCGCTCATGCTCAACAAGCCCTTTGATGGTTTAAAACCAATTAGATTGTTAAAAGATGCCGGCACGCGGCCGGAACCAGCCGTGTCAGTGCCCAGTGAAAAGCTAACCAGGCCGAGTGCAACTGAAACAGATGAGCCGGAGCTCGAACCACCAGAGATATAATCCTTATTAAATGCATTCTTACACGCCCCCCAGGGTGCAGGAGAACGTGTACCAACCAGCCCTGTGGCAAACTGGTCCATGTTGGTTTTACCTACTGGTATCGCCCCTGCATTAATCAGCTGTTCTACGACAAAGGCTGATTTTTCAGGTGTGTAGCTAAAAGCCTGACATGCGGCAGTAGTGGGTATGCCTGCCAGGTCAATATTGTCTTTGATAGCAAACGGAATGCCGTACAAAGGAAATTCCTCAATACCTTTCTTCAGTAAATTATCCAGGTAAGGCTGTAATTCCTGCTGGCTCAACAAATGAATCCATATATTGTGATCCACAAGTTGCTCACAGGCCTGCCAGATACTTTCTAGCAGCTGTTCTGGTGTCAGTGTTTTATTTTTATACGCGTCATGTAAATACGCTATGTTTAAGTTCATGTTAGGCGTCTTCTATTAACTCTCTTGCAAAACCAGCAACGGCTGACCTGCGTTGATCTGGCTGCCCTCGTTACGATTGATGGCGTAAACAATACCGGCGTGCGGTGCGACTATTTCAATTTCCATTTTCATGGATTCAAGGATGACCATCGGCTGACCCTGTTCAATAATATCGCCCTGCTTAACCAGCATTTTCCATACATTGCCGGCAACAGGACTTTCAATTGCAACACACAGTTCCGGCAGCGCATCTTCTTCACCGATGTCGCTGGCAAGATCCTGTGCCGACTCAAAATTGATCTGACCAGATTCAATCCACCTCTGCAGCTCCTCATCGAAGGCTTTTTTACGTTTGCCTGTAAAATTTTCAATATCATTTTTATTCAGCTGAAGAAAAGCTAGGTAGTCTTTTAAATTAAACCGTGTTTCTTCGATGTCGATGCTGTAACGGCCCTTGGGAAAGTCATAACGTATCTGTTTCAGTTCTTCTGCGCTAACTTCATAAAACTTAATTTGATCAAAGAAACGTAATAACCAGGGCTGAGTAAATTCTCTAGTTTTGTTATACCTGTTCCACATTTGTAGCGTACGGCCAACAAACTGGTAACCACCCGGCCCTTCCATGCCATAGACGCAGAGATAAGAGCCGCCTATGCCTACCGAGTTTTCTGCCGTCCATGTACGTGCCGGATTATATTTTGTCGTAACCAAACGATGCCTGGGGTCCATCGGCGTGGCCACTGGGGCGCCCAGGTAAACGTCTCCTAGTCCCATCACCAGATAACTGGCATCAAAAACAGTATTTTTGACCTGCTGAATATCATCCAGGCCATTGATACGTCGAATGAATTCAATATTATCCGGACACCAGGGGGCATCTTTTCGCACTGACTGCATGTACTTTTCAATCGCCAGACGGCAGGCATCATCGTCCCAGCTGAGTGGCAGATGTACTACTCGCGCAGGGATCTCAAGGTCTTCAACATCTTTCAATACAGAAAGCGCGTTATCCAGAATAATTAACAGGTCCTTCAGCGAAATGACCTGGCTATCATAATGAATCTGTAAGGATCGAATGCCCGGCGTCAGCTCTAGCACACCTTCATCTTTGTTCCGCTGAAACCACAGCATTAAGGCATGTACCCTGCAACGATATTCGATATCGAGTTTTAATGCTCCGAACTCCACCAGTAAATATTTTTCACCAGAGGGTCGATAGACAATTTGTACGCCGTGTTTCTTCGCATCTATTGATTTGATGATTGGGGTAGCAATCGATGTAGATGAAACCCTGGCAGGAACATATTCCAGCCTCTCTATCGTATCTAACTGCGCTTTTTCTATGGCCACGGCATCTTCAATTGTGACTGCTATGAACTTTACTTTATACCCTGCTTTTAACTGGCCCAGCTTCCATAAGTCTGCTGTAATGACAGTCGCTGGACAAACAAATCCTCCTAAGGATGGGCCATCCGGACCCAGAATTACCGGCATATCACCGGTAAAATCCACTGTGCCAACCGCATAGGCATTATCGTGAATATTTGACGGATGCATACCCGCTTCGCCGCCATCACTTCTAGCCCATTCCGGCTTCGGTCCGACCAGCCTGACACCAGTACGACTGGAGTTGTAATGCACTTCCCAGTCAAATTCAAAAAATATCTTTATATCTTTTTCAGTAAAAAAGTCAGGGGCCCCATGCGGACCATAAATAACTCTTAACTGCCATGTATTGCTGATTTTTGGTATCAATTCACTGGGTAAACTGATTCCATCAGACTTCTCTTTTTGCTTACTGAAATGCAAAACATCACCGGCACAAAGGGCACGGCCTGCATGGCCACCAAACTGGCCCAGGGTGAATGTGGAACGTGAGCCAAGATATTTAGGACAGTTAATTCCACCTTTGACAGACAAATAAGCTCGCGCGCCAGCAGAGGTTGTTTTGCCAATGTTTAATGTTTGTCCTGCTTTAACATCGATGACCTGCCAGAATGGTATTGCTGAACCATCCATATGTACATCCATTGCAGCACCGCTAAGGACGACTTGTGTATCATTATTAAATCTCAGTTTCGGCCCGTTAAGCGTGATTTCCAGTCCCGCAGCATCAGCGGGGTTGTTCAACAGTCGATTTCCTAAACTAAAACAATATTGATCAAATGGTCCTGAAGGCGGCACGCCTATGTCCCAGTAACCGGTACGGGCCGGATAGTCCTGTATGGTGGTTAAGGTGCCGGAACTGATAACATCGATGGTACAGGGATGGCTGGTGAAGCTATTTAAATATCGCGTGACTATTTCACCCTGTTTGAAGACATCTGTATTTAGAATTTCACGGACATAATTTATATTGGTTTCTACACCATACAAACTTGTCTCAGCTAATGCAGAATCCAGTTGTTGAATAGCAGCCGGGCGATCCTCCGCTGTGACAATAATTTTTGCCAGCAAGGGGTCAAATAAGGGAGATACCTCAATGCCTGATTCCAACCAGTGATCAATACGCAGATACTCTTTTTCTGGAAATGACACCTCGCTAAGCAGGCCAGCGCAAGGCTGGAAATCCTTATTCGGATCCTCTGCATAAACGCGAGCCTGAATAGCATGGCCCGTTAACTGAAGCGCACCGCCTAAAACATCAAGATCAGGCAGTTCATTTGCAGCCAGCTTAACCATCCATTCTACCAGGTCAACATTATATACCTGCTCGGTAACACCATGCTCAACCTGTAAGCGCGTATTAACCTCAAGAAAGTAAAATTCATCTGATTTCTGATCATAGACAAACTCTACCGTTCCAGCATTTCGATAATTAACGGCTTTTGCCAGTCGCACTGCCGTCTGATGCAGCTCTGCTCTTACTTGATTAGAAAGATTTGGTGCAGGTGTTTCTTCAATGACCTTCTGATTGCGTCGTTGCGTCGAGCAGTCACGTTCACCGATAGCAATGGCCTTGCCATTGCCATCACCAAACACCTGGACTTCAATGTGGCGGGCATACTCAATAAATTTTTCAATGAACAATCCGTCATTTGAAAAATTGTTTTCGCTTAAACGACGCACCGAGTCAAAGGATTTTTCCAGCTCCTGCTGATTCCAGCAAAGCTGCATGCCTATGCCGCCGCCCCCGGCTGTGCTTTTCAGCATAATGGGGTAACCAATGTTTTTAGCGGCTACTACTGCCTCATTTATATTTTTCAGTAGATCAGTTCCCGGTAACAAAGGAATTTTATTTTCCTCTGCAAGCTTACGTGCCGTGTGCTTTAAGCCAAAGGAACTCATCTGCCCGGTAGTCGGACCGATAAAGGCAATGTTATTTTCTTCGCATCTTTTTACAAATTCGGGATTTTCACTTAAAAAACCATATCCCGGATGAACAGCTTCAACGCCGGACTTTTTTATAATGTCAAAAATCTTATCCTGGTCAAGATAAGTTTCAGCAGCTCGTCCTTCACCGAGTGAATAACTTTCATTTGCATTTTGAACATGTAAAGAATCGATATCCGCTTCGTTATAAACAGAAATAGACTGACAACCCATCTGTTTTAAAGTACGGATGATGCGAGTAGCAATCGCCCCGCGGTTAGCTATAAGAACTTTAGTGAACATAAATGTATTTGTTACATGCTACCCAATGATAGCTGTAGGAACGTCGCTCGGTGCGATTTTGTACCATCAATAAGTTAGTATCCGAAACAATCGCACCGAGCGATGCTCCTATATATTTATTGAGATTTCTATAACACTCCATTATCTGTTACAGGGCGTCCTGCTGAAATACTATGGTCGACCGGATCGTTCCGGTGACTACTTGTATAGTGCCTGGTTCCAGACCAGCACTTCTATCGGTGTTGGATTATATGCATTACAGGGGTTATTCAGTTGTGGACAGTTTGAAATCAGGACAATAACGTCCATCAGGGCTTTCATCTCCACATATTTTCCAGCATCCGAAATACCGTCCTCAAATGTCAGCTGTCCGTCAGGGGTCACTGGCACATTCATGAAGAAATTTATATTGTGTGTAATATCCCGTTTTCCAATACCGAATTCCTCATGCTCTGCAACAGCAAGCATCCAGCTGTCCCTGCAGGCATGCATGCATTTTTTCTCCAGTGCATAGCGCACGGTATTGCTTTCTGTTGCACAGGCGCCGCCCAGCGTATCGTGGCGACCGCAGGTATCGGCAATAATCTCGATCATTTCATTACATTGGTTTGATAACAGTTTTGTTCCACTGGTCAGGTATATATTTCCCTGCTCGCGAATGGTATCGATAGCACTGTAACGCTCTGCCGGGTCATTGGCATTATAGAATAAGGTATCGGCCGCCTGGTTTCCTTCAAGATCAAGAATACGAAAGATCTGCCTCTGTTTCACAACATGGATAAAGTAATCACCGGCCAGTACGGTTTGCCGAAAGCTGGCCAGAGAAGAGTCTAGTTTGCTTTCCTTTATCATTTGCAAGTACGCTCCGCATTATAGTGTTCTGTGTTTTTAAAACCGCGTTGGTTTTCCTCGCAAGCGTTCCGGCATAAATCATCGTCACTGACTGGTTTACCAACTGATATCTGATAAGTCACCGGTTTTTTTGGATATTCTGCCGCCGGGTTCATTGGATGAGGACAGGTATGAAAAATTACCAGTGTATCCATCTCGAAACGTAGTTCGATTGAGTCACCGGCCTGACTGTTGTTTTCAGCAAAAAGCATATTGCCTGTTTCATCTACCTCGACTTTGCTGAACAAATTCAGGTTAGCCGCCATGTCGCGTTGGTTCATGCCGTATTTGGCCATTTCAATAAGAAAACTATCATGCCCGTTCAGGGTCCAGTCATTACGATAATCCTGATAATTGTGCTCACCCCATTTTTCTTTCACACTTTGTTTGTTGCTGTTACCGCCCACTGTATCGTGCCAACTTACACTGTCATCAGTAATAGAACAGAAGATCCTTCCCATATCTGAGTATAGACAGTGCCCTTTGGTCAGTTTAAACGTATGCTGACATTTCAGAGTATCTGGCGCGTTATAGCGCTCGAGGTAGTTAGACGGGTTAAAAAATAGCATCCCAACATTTGCACCACCATGCTGGTCAATCAATCGAAGCACGGTACCCTTGCGCATCTGCATCGACCAGTGTGCCCCACCAGGAATGCTATCTTCATCGATTATGGGATTCGTCATAATAAAACTCTCACCTGAATTCCAATTATTGCACCAGAAACTTCCGGCTGTCCTCAAGAGAAAGGTCGATATCCTGAAAAAGTGATTGTTTCGTCTGACCAACATCAATATCGTAAGTGATTGTCGAGCCAAAGCAATTCGGGCATTGGGGATCTAGTCGAATTTTATCAAAGACCCATAGTCGGGTTCCAAGATAAAAACCTTCTTTTAAATCATGCGTAATCATAAAAATAGTCAGGCCTGTTTCATTCCATAGCCGAAGAATTAAATCATGCATATCAGCACGGATGCCCGGATCCAGCGCGCCAAATGGTTCATCTAATAATAAAATTTTTGGTTTTCTCATCAAAGCCTGGGCAATAGCAAGCCGCTGCTGCATACCGCCAGAAAGCTGGTGTGGATATTGCTCAAGTACATGGCTCAGGCCTACAGAATCGAGCATTTCTTTTGCCTGTTCTTCTGCCTGTCTTCTTTTCTGACCGAATAATTTCCCCAGCAACCGGGATTGATGGAATTCTTCAGCAAGCAGTGTATTTTTCAACACGGTGAGATGCGGAAAAACAGAGTAGCGTTGAAACACTATCCCACGATCATCATCTGGTTCAGCAGGAAAAGGCTTTCCATCCAGTAGCAGTTCACCGCGACTGGGCTGTTCTACGCCCAGCAACATCCGTAAAAAGGTTGTCTTGCCACAACCGGAAGTACCTACGATAGTGATAAATTCACCTTTTTCAACCTGAACATTCACCTGCTCAAGTACGGTATTATCGCCGTATTCCTTCCACAAACTTTTTGCTTCTATCTGTGTCACTATCATTTACTTATCTGAGTGAAACCAGGGGAAAAGCCGTACTGACATAAATTTTAAAAGATAGTCGATTAAAAATGCCAGAAATGTAATCCATGCCACATAAGGTAATATGATGTCCATTGCAAGATAGCGACGCACCAGAAAGATGCGGTAGCCCAGGCCATCAGTTGAAGCAATTGCTTCTGCCGCAATCAGGAATAACCATGCAGCCCCGAGTGACAAGCGTAAGGCTCCAATCAATCGCGGTATTATCTGTGGTAGCACTACCCGGACAATAAGCAGCCAGCTTGAAGCGCCAAGAGTTTGCGCCTTGATTAACTGCTCATCAGGCAGTTCAAGCACCTTGCCCTGCAGGTCACGGATAATATAGGGCGTAATACCAAAGGCAATTAGTATAACCTTGGAGAGTTCACCGAGGCCAAATACAATAAAAAGTATTGGCAATAATGCCAAAGGTGGAATAAGGGAAATAACGGTTATTAAGGGTGATAAATTTGTGCGGCTATAAGGAATCACACCGTTTAAAACACCAAAGAAAAGCCCAATCAGTGCACTGATGCCGACGCCGAGACCCAGGCGCGTAAGACTCGACATCGTGTCCTGCCAGAAAAGATATTCACCGGTACGCTTACTGGGTTGCAGCGCAAGCTTTTGCATCGCCTTGCCCATGTTACTAATCGAAGGCAGTAGCTTATCGTCAAGATTTTCTGCCAGACGCGCATTAGATGCCACGATATAAATGAACAGGAGCAATAAAAAAGGCAACACACCAAGAATGATCTTTTGTGTGGTGTCTGGATGCTGGTTTATTAGACGTTTCATTTTGCTAAACGAGCTGGCAATGCCAGCCCGTTTTTCCTGCAGCGCTTTATGACGACTTATAGCTTGCCGTCAGCAGACATTTGCATATAGGTGGGATCAAAACGCAGCTTGATATTACTCTTGTCACCAAAAATACCAACCGGCGATTCAATACCGATGAAACCGGCATTTGGCGCACTGTCACCAAGCAAGCCATGATCGAATGAAAAACCGGCTACCTTAGCCATGGTATCTTTTAATGCAGCGCTATTGGTAAACGCAACGGCGTCTTCCGCTCTGTAGAACATTTTGGTCGAGACAAGCTGAGCATCATAACCCTTCAGGTCTGTACCAGATGCTGCACCCATGCTGGTACGTGCTTCTATCGCTTTTGCTCCGCTTCCCTGCATTAACACCATTGTCTCATACCAGGCACCTGTCAGTGCTTTGCCAAGTTTGGGGTTCTCTTTCAGGGTCTTTGTATTTACCACCAGGAGGTCAATAATCTCACCGGGTATCTTACTGGAATCAAAAACCTTATAGCTATTCGGCATGGCCAGGATTTCACTCACCAGCGGGTTCCAGGTCGTAACAGCCGTGACTGAAGACGTAGTGTAAACGGCAACCATGTCAGCATCTGAAGTGTTCACAACTTTGACATCTTTTTCCGTAAGCCCGACACTTTCCAGCGCTCTGGCAAGCAGGTAATGTGAGACACTCAGTTCAACCAGGTTGACATTCTGGCCCTTAATGTCTTTGAGTTCTTTTTTACCTTTCAGGATAACCGCGTCATTGCCGTTAGAAAAATCTCCAACAATCAGCGCAGTACTATCTACACCACTGGCTGCAGGAATGGTTAATGCGTCCATATTGGTCATTACAGTGGCATCAAAACCGCCTGAGGTATACTGGTTAATCGATTCTACGTAATCATTAATCTGCACTAGCTCAATTTCGATACCGTATTTATCGGCCCATTTCTTAAGAACTCCTGAACTGTTGGCATAATCCCAGGGCATCCAGCCGACATAAATGCTCCAGGCAACCTTGAATTTGTCAGCGGCCATAGCAGAAGGTGTGGCCAGAATTGTTACTGGGATAATAAGAAGGATAAACAGTTTCTTGAATAGCGATTTCATACTTACTCCAATGGTTACACAGTAGGCTTTTTTGAGAGTTCAATGCGACACCAATCTGATGCACACCTCCCGGGCTTTTATCCCTCCGTGTAACCTGCGGAGCAGCGAAATAAAACGCCAACAGGTCGACCGCTCTTGGACCAGACGCCTTTTTACAGACCGGAACCCTAGCCGCCTTATTCAGTAAATCATGACGATGATGTCATTGAACACTTACTCTTACTCGCAATAGTTGAAGCAAAAACAATGCCAAATTCAATAGATATATTTAGTGTGTTAAATCAATAACTAATGAGGATGAAGTCAATAATGATGAATGAAGTGAGGGTCATAGTAGTGCGCCCATTTCAATTACGCACTAAAAAGGTGCTTTGCGAAGGATCTCAGGCTGCTAAGCGGTAACTATTTGTGGGTATTGCTTATCAAGCTTTCGAAATTCTTTAGACGATTCACCTGTCCATTGCTTGAATGCACGAGAAAAGGAACTCATCTCGGAAAAGCCGAGCATAAAAGAGATTTCTGTAAGAGTTAGTTTACGGTCATGGATGTACTTCAGGGCTAGATCCTCCCTTACCTCAGTCAGTATGCTTTTAAAGGTAGTGCCTTTTTCACGCAGTTTTCTCTGCAGGCATCGTTTACTGGTATAGACAGCTTCGGAAACAGAGCCATCCGTAACATTACCAGGAGGCTACTGGTCGAGAATTGCGACTTTTACCTGTTGAATTATGTCATCTTTATCGTGCCTGGCCAGATAACTGATCATCACCTGATCATTGATCTGTGCCAGTTGCAGGTTGGAGCTGGTAAGGCGTTTATTGACCACATCCAGCGGCAGTATTATCTGGTTTTGGCCAGCCCTAAATTCTACTGGACAGCGAAAAAAGCTGTAGTAATCTCCACTACAGAGTGTTGAGCCAGTATGTTTAAAACTAACAAAAATGGGGTTCAACTCCTTGCCATAATTTACGCGGCACATGTTAATCAATATCGCTGATGAAGAATCGTCCTGGTAGTAATGAGGAAACTCTCTATCTTCTGACGAGATAGTTATGACCAGCGTATTACCATCTTCTTCAAGCTCTACTGTAATAGCATCGTTGATTATACGGACATCGTGAAAGACGATTCAGTGCAGTATAGAGAGTGGAGCTTGCCAGCCATGCATAACCCAGTGTTGACAGATGTGAAGGATGCCATAAACTGGCAAGTTTTAGTCCCATACATAGGTCAACGAAGTTCCATATAGCTCGCTATAAATGGCATCGATTGCCAGCGGGTTAAACCTGGCCTGCGGGTCATTTATCAATTGTGGGTTAATATGGGCTTTGCGAAAAAATGGCTCAGGATCGAGGCCATAGAACTCGATTACTTTCCATAGCAAACCCGCTGCAGATGCGAGTGTTGTCTGAGCCTTTGTTGTCATATCCGGAGACAATACCTTATCCAACCATTTTTTTAATAGATTCCAAGAAATATTGTCAATCTAAGCTCTAACCCCATATCATCTACAGGTATTTTAATTGTTTGAATGATGTCAGGAAAAACAGTTTATGGAATATAAAGATTACTACAAAATCATGGGCGTCAAGCGTGATGCAACACAGGATGAGATCAAGCGTTCCTACCGCAAGCTGGCGCGTAAGTATCATCCGGATGTCAGTAAGGCATCCAATGCAGAAGAACGTTTCAAGGAGGTTGGCGAAGCCTATGAGGTGTTAAAAGACCCTGAAAAACGCGCGGCCTATGATCAGTTAGGCTCAAACTGGCAGCAGGGGCAGGACTTCCAGCCTCCACCAGGATGGCAGGATGGGTTTGAATTCAGCGGTGGTGGTTACACGGAAGCCAATTCAGCACATTTTAGTGATTTTTTTGAGGATCTGTTTGGACGTGCTGGCGGTGCAGGCTTTCAGCAGGGCCGACAGTATAGCTTCCAAATGAAAGGTGAAGATCACCATGCAAAGGTAGGTGTGTCTCTGGAAGATGCCTACCACGGCGCCACGCGGGCCATCACATTGAAAATGCCCGAAGTCGATGCCTCAGGCCATCTCGTCACACGTGAACGCAAGTTGAATATAAAAATCCCGAAAGGTGTCACACAAGGGCAAAGAATTCGCCTGCGCGGCCAGGGCGGCCCTGGTAGCGGTGATGCGCCAGCTGGCGATCTCTATCTGGAAATTGATCTGTTACCCCACTCTATTTACACTGTAGATGGGCGCGATATATATGTAGATCTGCCGGTTAGTCCATGGGAGGCGGCCCTGGGTGAAAAAGTTTCCATCCCAACACTGGGAGGCAAGGTTGAGATGAAAATACCTGCGGGATCACAGAGCGGCAGCAAGCTTCGCCTTAAAGGACGCGGCATACCCGCTAAGAAAAAAGGTGATCAATTTGTGGTACTCAAAATTGTAACCCCTGAAGCCAAAACTGAAAAACAGAAAAAACTGTATCGCCAGATGCGGGAAGAAATGAACTTTAACCCGCGCAGCCGGTTAGGAGTATAAAAATGTCCAGGCATACCATGAACATCGAAATCATTGACGAGCATTTTGAATTCACCCTCGCCGACCTCTGCCAATGCTGTGCGGTGCAGGCAGAAACCATCATCGCCATGGTTGAAGAAGGCATGCTGTCGCCCGCAGGATCATCACCCGCTGACTGGCGCTTCACCGGCATCGCCCAACGACATGTAGAAATCACCTTACATCTGCAAAGAGATTTACGCGTAAACCTGCCAGGTGCGGCACTGGCACTGGAGTTGATGGAAGAGATTGATATGCTGCGGAGACAACTGCAGAGAAAAGGGTAATGAAAAACGTATTATGTATTACGATTTACGTAAAACCTGATACATAAATCGTAAAACTTCTTTTTAAAGCATCCCTTCCCTTTCGATAAACTGGATAATCTCATCTACGCCCTGTGATTCTTTCAGATTGGTCATGACATAGGGCCTGTCACCTCGCATGCGTTCGGTGTCGGCTCGCATAACTTCAAGTGACGCACCTACATAAGGTGCAAGGTCGATTTTATTTATGACCAACAGGTCAGACTTTGTAATACCTGGACCACCCTTGCGTGGAATTTTCTCACCTCCTGCTACATCGATCACATAGATCATCAGGTCTGCAAGTTCAGGGCTGAAGGTAGCCGATAAATTATCGCCACCACTTTCTATAAAGATAACATCAAGCCTGGTGAACTTTTGAGTCAGATCATCGATAGCAGCGAGGTTCATTGATGCATCTTCACGAATGGCTGTATGCGGACAACCACCAGTCTCAACGCCAATGATACGATCTGCTTCAAGCGCCTGGCTATTAATCAGGAAATTCGCATCTTCCTTGGTATAGATATCATTGGTCACTACGGCGATATCATAATTTTTGCGCATCACCCGGCACACCTTATCGAGCAGTGCTGTTTTACCTGAACCAACGGGGCCGCCAACGCCGACACGTAAGGGGTTTTGTGATGATTTTTGCCGCAAAGTTTCTGCCATGATTTACCTTATTTCAGGAACGGAATAAACGGGTGTACTGTGTTTCATGTTGAGCACTGGCAATGGCCAGTGCAGGGCTGGAACAGCCCACTTCATCATCGGTCAGCTGTGCAGCCCTTTCGAGTACTTCATCGACCTGACTGGAAAGATGCATCAGAATTTTCTGTCCATCTGTTTGTCCCAGCGGTACCAGTTTAACCGCCGCAATAACTAGATTTTCCAGCCAGCTCCAGACATATCCCAGGCAGGCCTGATGCGGGGGGATATCCCAGGCCACACTGGCAAATGAGTAACCGGCTGCCTGGCTGGATTTTACCAGTGATTCATAGTGTGTGATTTCTGCTATATCCAGTGAAGACAGTAGACGAAACAGGGCATAAGCACGGTTCTTCTCTTCCATTCGTAACTCGCCCGTCTCACGACTGGCCATGATCAACTCACTCCAGCGTTGCAGTGATGCTGTATCGTCGTCTGACCAGGCCTGCATCATGCGCAATAGAATGGGTATTTCCAGATCCTGCATACTGGTCTGAAGTAGATCACTTAACCATTGCTTCAGTCTGTCCGCGTCATTCAGCCAGCCGGCTTCTACACACCACTCAATACCCTGAGAATAGGTGAAAGCACCAATGGGTAATGATGGGCTGATCAATTGCATCAGCCGCAACAATGCCAGATCAGTGATCATGTTCATGGTCGCCCCTATGCTCGTGACTGTGGGAATGGCCATGTGCGTGGCTATGCGAATGTCCCTGTATATGCCCATAGTCACCATAGGCTCCCGGTTCAGGTTCAAATGGCGCTTCTTCGTTGAGCACTTTCAGTCCTAATTTCTGACAGAGCTCATCCAGTACATGATCCGTCTGATAGCGAATAAATTTCTCTGAGATTTGCAATGCGACATGTCTGTTGCCGAGGTGATAACAGGCGCGTGCTTGCTGCATTGCATCATCACAATACGCGGTGCTGACGGCTTCTTTCGCGGCCCTTATCATTACCGTGTCACCATCATCTGAGGCCAGACAATCCCCTTCTCTTAGTATGATGCCGCGCTCGAGAACCAGGCCGGCTTCTTCACCATTGTCCAGCACCACACGCTGACGACTTTTCTGGCGCAATTCATAACTCAGGGTCAGGGTAAGATCAGACCCATTCGCCGTTTTATGGGTAAAACATAACATGCTTAAAACAGAAAGTAGCGTTGTGCCATCGGCAGAACTTTTGCCGGCTCACAGGTCAGTAGCTCACCGTCTGCACGCACTTCATAAGTTTGCGAATCGACCGAAATTTCCGGCAGGTAATCATTCAACAGCATATCTTTTTTTGTAACTGAACGGCACCGTTTTACCACACCAATCATGCTTTGCAAATTGAGTTCTTCATGCACCGCCGCGTCGTAGCCTGCCTGAGATAGAAAGGTCATCGATGTGGCATTGCGTGCCCCACCCAGAGCAGCAAACATGTGGCGATAGTGTACAGGCTGCGGTGTTGGGATGGATGCATTCGGATCACCCATAGGCGCGGCAACGATCATTCCACCTTTTATGATGACGCCGGGCTTACTGCCGAAAAAGGCCGGTTTCCATAACACCAGATCGGCAAGTTTACCGACTTCTATCGAACCCACTTCATGGCTGATGCCATGTGCCAGAGCAGGATTGATTGTGTATTTGGCAATATAACGTTTGACCCGGGCATTATCTGAATCTGCCGGGTCACCCGCCAGACTACCGCGCTGCACCCGCATCTTGTGAGCGGTCTGCCAGGTGCGAGTAATGACCTCTCCAACACGCCCCATGGCCTGCGAGTCCGAAGCAATCATTGAAAAGGCGCCCAGGTCGTGCAATATGTCCTCGGCTGCAATGGTCTCTCTTCTAATGCGTGATTCGGCAAAGGCCACATCTTCGGCGATATTCGGATCAAGGTGATGACAGACCATCAGCATATCCAGGTGTTCATCAATGGTGTTAATGGTGTAGGGACGGGTCGGGTTAGTTGAAGAAGGTAATACATTTTTATAGCCACAGACCTTGATGATGTCCGGTGCATGGCCGCCACCTGCTCCTTCTGTATGATAGGTATGAATAGTGCGCCCTTTCATGGCAGCAAGACTGTCTTCAACAAACCCGGATTCATTCAGGGTGTCTGTATGAATCGCAACCTGTACATCGTATTCTTCAGCTACCGCCAGACAATTATCAATGGATGCGGGTGTGGTCCCCCAGTCTTCGTGCAATTTAAGACCAATGGCACCAGCCATGACTTGCTCCGCCAGCGCCTCGGGTAAACTGGCATTACCTTTCCCGAGATAACCAAGATTCATAGGCAGTTCATCCGATGCCTGCAACATTCTGTGTATATTCCACGGTCCTGGGGTACATGTAGTGGCATTTGTCCCGGTCGCTGGACCGGTTCCGCCACCCAGCATCGTCGTCACACCAGACATCAGGGCATCCTCGACCTGTTGTGGACAGATAAAATGTATATGTGAATCTATACCACCGGCGGTCAATATCTGCCCTTCTCCAGCAATCACCTCAGTGCCCGGTCCAATAACGATGCTAACCGCCGCCTGGGTATCGGGATTGCCTGCCTTGCCTATGCCCGCTATACGTCCATCCTTGATGCCGACATCCGCCTTAACAATGCCCCAGTGATCCAGAATCAGGGCATTGGTAATGACCACATCAACCACGTCAGCAGAGATTCTTTGACTCTGCCCCATACCATCACGAATGACTTTGCCACCACCAAATTTCACCTCGTCACCATAGACGGTGTGGTCATCCTCAACGGCAATCCACAAATCCGAATCACCGAGTCGAACACGATCGCCGATACTGGGGCCATACATTTCGGCATAGGCCTGTTTACTGATTTTTGCCATTATTATTCCTCCACAGCGCCCATGACGAGCCCATTGAAACCATAAATTTTTTCATCTCCTGCAAACCTGACTAAAACCACTTCGCGAGTCTGCCCTGGCTCAAAACGCACCGCCGTGCCCGCAGGGATGTCCAGCCTGAAACCCCTACTCTTTTCACGTTCAAATATCAGACCTTTGTTTACTTCATAAAAATGATAATGTGAGCCTACCTGAATTGGTCGATCACCGGTATTTGCGACATTAAGAGTAACAGCTTCACGATCGACATTAATCTCGCGTTCGCCTTCACCTGCGACTATCTCACCGGGCTGAAATGTATCCACCGCCCCCCCCTCTACTGGCATAATGGGAGAATGTACCGTCACCAGTTTTGTGCCATCGGGAAAGGTGGCTTCCACCTGAACATCGTGGATCATCTCAGCAATGCCATCCATCACATCTGCCATCGTCAATAAGGTGCGACCATGATCCATTAACTGTGCCACCGTCATGCCTTCACGCGCACCTTCCATGATGGCGCCGCTTATATAGGCCACTGCTTCCGGATAATTCAGTTTTAGACCTTTATCCTTGCGTCGTTCGGCGAGTAGTGCGGCGGTAAACAGTAAAAGTTTGTCTTTTTCACGTGGGGTGAGTTCCATAATTATGTCCTTTTAATAATCCTTGCTGTCCAATAAATATGTTGTAGGTTTTAATTCATTCTGACAAAAACTGTGCGAATGAATTCGCACCTACAAAAATCAAATAACAACCTTCCCGAAAATATTTTTGTAGGTTCGAATTCATTCGAACAATATCGAGGGTAAGTGTAAATTTAAGTATCCCATATTCTTGGCTTACAGGCTTCCAGACCCAGCGCGCGCGGCCTTGATATCGCCCACAGCTTTCGAAAATAGTTGAGCGCATGCTCGGTTGAACCGCCAAGGTAACGCACGACTATTAATTCAGATTCAACACGACTGACACCGGCTATGCCACTTTCTGCCTTCTGAGACTGCAACAACTCCAGCAGTGATTTATTGATCGCCTGGCTATAAATAACAAAGCTGCCATATACCCGGCTCCCCTGTAGACCGCAAAGTCTGGCCTGTTCCAGAGAATCAATTTTTAACCTGTCGTGCAGCAACAGCTTTCCGCCCACTTTCAGTTCAGTATTCAGCATTACCTTCCCGGCTGTAAAATCCTCACCGTTGGCCGGTAGCCCAAAGCAATGTATTTCCCAGCCGACGAATTTAGCGTCTTCATCAAGATTGACAAGAATCTTTGATGAAAGCTCTGCTGCTGGAAAATAGATATTTTCCAGTGGTAAGAACTCCAGCGCCGCATTACAGTAAACATTGAATTTCTGCTGCAGACCGGCCGTTTTACCGGCACTTCGGTAGAATTTGCCGGCCCCGGGCGTGGTAATCAGGCCCTGTGCACCAGGTCTTACATCGATATCAAGCTTCAATTGATCTCCGCCGACTACACCACCGGGTGGATGTAATACATAGACATGGCAAACCTCGCCTTCGGGATAAAACGGACGCTGAACAGTTAGCGGGCCAATTCTCTGCAATGGAAGCAGGCAGGTCCTGCCGTCAATTTTTTGCAGTCTGAGTTTAAGCACTGCCTGCCAGCCTTCGTCCTGACAGTCATCTGTGGATAACATAGAGGCGCCCTATACAGTCAGATATTTGCGAATCAGTTCATCATTCAGATCATTTATTTCTGCCGCAGCCATCATCTGGCCACGGTCCAGAATAATAAATGAATCTGCCACGCGGCGTACGAAAGGAAGTTTCTGCTCTACCAGTAAAACTGTCAAACCAATCTCGCGGTTCAGTTTGCGAATCACGTCACCAATCTCCTGAACAATATTTGGTTGTATGCCCTCAGTCGGCTCATCCAGTATCAACAGTTCTGGATCTATGACCAATGCCCTGCCTATGGCCAGTTGCTGCTGCTGTCCACCCGATAAATCCCCGCCGCGACGACCATGCATTTCTTTTAAAACAGGAAACATCTCATATATGAATTCCGGGATAATCTTCAAACCATCACGTCGGGCCTGCAAACCAATTCGAAGATTCTCCTCCACTGTCAGTAGCGGAAAAATCTGGCGCCCCTGAGGCACATAACCGATACCCATATGGGCCCGCCGTTCTGCAGATAATTTCGTCAGGTCTTTGTCCTGATAGTATATTGCTCCTTTCCTCACCGGCAGTGAGCCCATGATGCATTTCAACAGGGTCGTTTTACCGACACCATTACGCCCCATAAGGCAAGTGCACTCACCTTTTTTTACATCAAAAGAGATATCCCACAGGATATGACTTTCGCCATAGTACTGGTTGATGCCTTCGAGTTTAAGCACTAGTGCTCCTTCAACCTGATAATGACGGGTTCAGTTAGCTTGTCAACGCTCATGGCAAGACGCGCCTCGCAGGCAATGGTTATTCCCTTGTCAAGAGGCGCAACGTAGTCCATGGGCGTTGACAAGCTAACCCAAAGGGCGCCCCTGTGGTGTCTCGCCGCTTCGTTCCAGTGCTTGCCAAGGGAATAACCATTACCTTTGCACTGCGCCTTGCTGCGAAACACCACAGGGATGCTGAACCCGTCATTATCAGGTTGAAGAAACACTAGTGCCCTCCCAGGTAGACGTCAACCACACGCTGATTATTTTGCACATCTTCCATCGAGCCTTCGGCCAGCACATGTCCCTGATGCAGAACAGTGACCGGACTATCCAGTGAACGAACAAAGTCCATATCATGCTCGACGACGATGACAGATTGTTCACCTGCCAGTGTTTTAAGCAACTCTGCAGTACGATCCATCTCCTGATGCGTCATGCCGGCTACTGGTTCATCCACCAGTAATAATTCTGGCTTTTGCATTAGCAGCATACCTATCTCCAGCCACTGTTTCTGACCATGGGACAAGACCCCGGCCTCTGCTTTTATCTGTTCGCTCAAACCGATGACTTCAAGTACTTCATCTATATGATCACGCTGTTCACCAGTTAAACGGGCAAACAGGGTAGGAAAGACCTTTTTGTTGCTGGACATCGCCAGCTCCAGGTTTTCAAACACACTATGGCACTCAAATACGGTTGGTTTCTGAAATTTCCGGCCTATGCCAGCCTCGGCAATTTCTGCTTCGGACATGCGTAGTAGATCCATTCTCTGACCAAACCAGGCTGAGCCGGCATCCGGTCTAGTTTTCCCTGTGACAACATCCATCATGGTGGTCTTCCCTGCACCATTGGGTCCGATTATGCAGCGGAGTTCACCTGCATCAATATATAAATTGAGATCGTCGATTGCTTTAAAACCATCAAAACTGACGGTAATACCCTCAAGGTAAAGAATTGTTCCATGGCTCAGATCCAGTTCATCCGTAACTTTAGGAATCATGAAATCATATACCTGGGCGCGATCCACCATCGAACGTAGTGTCCGGCGAATCATGAGGAAGCTCTCTGGCGATTCAGCACCCCTACCAGGCCTTTAGGCAGATAGAGCGTAGAAAGAACAAACAGCGCACCCAGTGCAAATAACCAGACCTCCGGGAAAACACCAGTGAAATAGGTCTTGGCATAATTTACCAGCACCGCCCCGGCAGCGGCACCATACAGGGTTCCTCTACCACCAACAGCAACCCATATGACCACTTCAATTGAATTCAGAGGTGAGAATTCTCCCGGGTTGATAATTCCTACCTGCGGCACATACAGTGCACCAGCGATACCGGCAAGTGCGGCTGAAAATGTAAATATGGCCAGTTTCACATATTCGACCCGGTAGCCAATAAAACGAGTGCGGTCTTCCGCATCGCGTATCGCGACAACCACACGTCCCAACTTGGACTTAACTATCGCCCGGCAGGCAAGGTAACCGAAGCCCAACGCCAGGGCAGAGGCAATGAACAGGCCTATGCGTGTGCTATCGGTATGTAAATCAAAACCCAGTAAATCCTTAAAATCAGTCAGACCATTATTACCGCCAAAGCCCATCTCGTTGCGAAAAAATGCCAGCATAAGGGCATAAGTCAGGGCCTGGGTAATAATAGACAGATAGACACCGGTTACTCTTGAACGAAATGCCAGCCAGCCAAACACATATGCCAATACCCCCGGCACCAGAACAACCATAATGGTGGCAAACCAGAACATGTCGAAGCCCTGCCAGAACCAGGGCAATTCGCTATAATTCAAAAATACCATGAAGTCCGGTAACACCGGGTTGCCGTAGACACCACGATCACCAATCTGACGCATCAGATACATACCCATTGCATAGCCGCCTAAGGCAAAAAATGCCGCATGGCCCAGGCTCAGTATACCGAGATAGCCCCAGACCAGATCAACAGCAATAGCAAGTAATGCATAAGTCAGGTATTTACCCAGCAAGGTGACGGTGTAGGTGGAAAGATGCAGCGCGCTGGATTCCGGTACCACAAGATTTAATACAGGCACCACAATCAATGCTATAAGTAACAAGCTCATCAAGGTCTGGCCGCCACGATCATTTTTTAGTATTCGCGCGATAAACATTCTGTTAGCCCTCAGCTGAACGCCCTTTCTGCGGGAATAAACCGCGTGGACGTTTCTGTATGAACAGAATGATAAAAATCAGGATCAATATTTTGGCAAGTACTGCCCCGACCCAGGGTTCAAGAAACTGATTGGCAATACCCAAACTGAAACCACTGATCAATGTACCCGCAAGATTTCCCACACCACCGAAAACAACTACCATGAAAGAATCCACTATATAGGCTTGGCCCAGATTCGGCCCCACATTGGTCAGCTGTGAAAGGGCAACGCCTGCCACGCCGGCAATACCGGAACCAAGGCCAAAGGTCATTGCATCTACCCACGCAGAGCGCACACCCATAGCACGCGCCATGGTACGGTTTTGTGTAACCGCCCGTACCTGCAAGCCTAAGGAAGTCCTCTTCAGGATTAGAAACAGGGCGGTAAATACCAGCAAAGAGAAAAAGATAATATAGAACCGGTTGTATGTCAGAGACAGAGCACTGTTTATTTCTAACGAACCTGACATCCAGTCTGGCGTAATCACTGAACGGTTGAGTGGAGAGAAGATGCTGCGAACGGTTTGTTGTAAAATCAGACTGATCCCAAAGGTCGCCAGTAATGTTTCTAATGGTCGACCGTATAAATGGCGAATCACAGTTTGTTCAATCAATATACCTACCAGGCCCGAAACAATAAAGGCCACAGGAATAGCAAGCAGTATTGAAACCCCTATAAACTCCGGTATGGCCTGCTGTATCACATAGGTTGTGTAAGCACCCAGCATAATGAGTTCACCGTGTGCCATATTAATAACACCCATGACACCAAAGGTGATCGCCAGGCCAATAGCTGCCAGTACCAGTACCGAACCCAGACTTAAGCCAAAAAATAAGGTTTCAAGAAAGCTGTATAGCTGCAGCTTTGCATTGATATTGTTCAATGACGTTTTCGCAGCCATACGCACTTCTTCATCAGGGTCATTAGCAACAATCGACTCAAGCTTACTGCGAACGATAGGCACCAGACTGCCAGATACCCTTGCAATTGCAGTTAATCTACCCTCTTTCTTACCACCTTCAAGCCTGGTGATGGCGAGAGCCTGTTCAATGACGTCACGGACTTTCTGATCCTGCTCTAGTTCAAGGCGGTGCTGTAATTGTTCAATCACGCCAGCATCAGGGTTGCTGAGCATGGTTTTTACAGCCTGATAGCGCACAACAGCATCAGCGCTATTCAATTCTTTAGCCGCCAGGACCGTGCGTATTTTCTTTCGTATCGCGTTATTTGAACGAATTTTCTTTATTTCACGCTTTTTAACCATACCAAGTTCGTCACCCTTCAATGCGTCAGAAATAGAATATTGTCTGCCCTGTTTTTTAGCTATCAGTAAAAGTTTGTCGGATTTCCGATAGTACAGTTCACTATCCAGAAAGGCCTTCAGAATCTCTACGGTACGGGGATGGGAATGCAATGCCAGTAGAGAAACGGCCTGCGTTTTTTTAGTGAAATTATTACTGATCAACAAAGCCTGAATCTGTTCTAGTGAATTGTCATCAGCCATTACCAGGCCAGTCTGCATGATAAGTAAGGAGAGTAGAAAAAATAATATTTTGGGCCAGCGACACATATCAATCACAATGTTCAAAGGAGAAAAAATAAAACCGCTCCGACATGATATCCGGAGCGGTTTCAAGGTATGCTTGAATATATGAAATGAAATTGCCGCGCTTCGGTACTCGTACTCGTGACCGTAGGAAATACTCGAAGGGTGCAATGACGAGATTCTATGATTGACTCAGAACTTCCTTAGAAGTTCTGGCCAGAACACTTGCCTGTTTTAACATTATAGTTACCACAGGATAGTGGCTCGCGCCAGTCAGCGATAATATCCTTAGATCCCGGAAGGTAATCTGACCATGCGTCACCGGCTACAAGACCGGGAGTTTCCCAGACAACTTCAAACTGACCATCCGCCTGGATTTCGCCGATGAGGACTGGTTTGGTAATATGATGGTTAGGCATCATCGCTGACAATCCGCCGGAGAGATTAGGCACAGCGATGCCTATTATAGCTTTCTGCACGGCAGTAGGATCTGTAGTCCCCGCTTTCTTCACTGCTTTTACCCACATATTAAAACCAATATAGGTGGCTTCCATTGGGTCGTTCGTTACGCGCTTCTTATCCTTGATATAAGCATGCCACGTGTCAATGAAGGAATCATTCGCATCAGAATCAACGCTCATGAAGTAATTCCATGCGGCCAGATGGCCCACCAGAGGCCTGGTATCAATACCAGACAGTTCCTCTTCACCAACGGAGAACGCCATAACCGGAATGTTTTCAGCAGATATGCCCTGATTGCCCAGCTCTTTATAGAAGGGAACGTTAGCATCACCATTTACAGTTGATACAACTGCGGTCTTCTTCCCGGTAGACCCGAACTTCTTAATACGCGCCACTTCAGACTGCCAGTCAGAGAACCCAAAGGGGGTGTAGTTAATAAGGATATCTTTTTCGTCTACACCTTTTGCCTTCAGATAGGCTTCAAGAATTTTGTTGGTCGTACGTGGATAGACATAATCGGTACCTTCCAGCACCCAACGTTTTACACCGATGTCTTTCATCAGGTAGTCAACAGCGGGAATAGCCTGCGTGTTTGGTGCGGCACCTGTATAAAAGACGTTTTTGGATGATTCTTCACCTTCATACTGAACCGGATAAAATAATAAATTATTCAGCTCTTCAAACACGGGAAGAACTGATTTACGTGAAACAGAAGTCCAGCCACCAAATACTACAGCGACCTTTTCCTTTTCAATTAATTCACGTGCTTTCTCGGCGAAAAGTGGCCAGTTTGAGGCCGGATCAACAACGATAGCTTCAAGCTTTTTACCGAGCAAACCACCTTTCTTATTCTGCTCTTCAACCAACATTAAGACAGTATCTTTGAGAGTTGTCTCACTAATCGCCATGGTTCCTGACAGAGAATGCAAAACACCTACCTTTATAGTGTTCTCAGCAGCCTGGGTAGGCGCTGATAGCACCACTGCGACAGCAAAACCGACTGCAGCTTTTTTCAGTGTATTTATGAATAACATGTAAATCTCCTAAGATTTAGTTTTTAATTGAGTAATACCAGTCTCAGTCAAAGCAACAAACATGCCACTTTATTTATTCAATTATTTACAATTACTTATGGTGAATTTGATATTCCTAATTTTGTTTCAGGCACTACTTAGGTGCATTTTTTACTCTCTGGGATAGATTTGCACCATTCGCGACCAATTTGAATGGACTTCGATATCCTGAACAAAAATAATCAGGCATCCCCACCCTCTTAGCCTGCTGATTAAATGCACCAGCAGGGTGCAGCTAAGTTCCAAGTAGGCACATTTATCGGTAAATTATTTTCATCGATATAACAACAAAAACCCATATCTATTTGATTTATATCATTAATGATAAATTGGCACACATAATGCTAATGATTTTGACATAACTTTTATACAACGATGCGTCTCATTGATACAACAGATATCAAATTCCCATAACTATTTCTTACTAACGGAGCTTTAAACATGAAAACAGCAATTAAGCCACTAGCAATCGCTACTGCCTTTTCTATAGCCAGTATGGCAGCAATGATCGCACCGGCTCAGGCCGAGTTAACCGGTAACATCGGTGTATTTTCTCAATATATTCTTCGTGGTATCACCAACGCCCCTGAAAATGATAATGCCGCTATACAAGGTGGTCTTGATTGGGGACATGACAGTGGTTTCTATGTGGGTTATTGGGGTTCTAATCTGGGTTATGGTGACCCGGGCAGTGATACCAAAGGCTTTGAAAACGATTTTTATGCCGGCTGGGGTGGAGAAGCAAATAACCTAAGCTGGGATCTTGGTGCTACCTACTATTACTATCTGAATCTTACTGATTTCGACGCATTAGAACCTTATGCCTACATTGGCTTTGGCCCAGCTACATTCGGCTTTAAATACCTGGCAAAAGATGTATGGTGGGGAAATACGGGAGACACCTACTGGACACTCGACGCAGACGGCGAAATCGGTGCTGGCTTCACCCTTGGCGGTTCTCTCGGATACTACACCTATAAAAAGAATGGTGATTTTATTCCTGATTCTCCAGACGCTACTAGCGGCGGTTTCCGTCACTTAAATATCACACTCTCTCACCCGATTGGCAGCACCGGAGCTGACGCTAACTTTACCTATATCATAGGTGGTAAAGACCGCTTCGGCGTTGACCAGGATAACCAGATGGTATTTGCTATAACCTACGGTTTTGACATTCTTGATTAATTTCGCAAGTAAACTATAGTTTATACGTGTAAGCAGAGAGATTTAGCATTCATCTCAGGCTTCACGGAAAAGGCACCTTCGGGTGCCTTTTTTCATTTCTAAAGCTAATGGATGCCTCCAGGTAATTTCCTTTCAATTGACTGTTGTAACCAGAACCATACTTCACGATAAATGACAAAACAAACCAGCTGGATCAAGCTAAACTTGATTTATCACTATTTCATGTTATACCAATAAAGGTTATTTTCACGACATTTTGTTGCAATCTGTCAACCCTGAAACCACTATTCCGGAAAATTCCATGATCACCAGAACTGTAGTAAAAACTGCTATAGCTGTTGCTCTTTCAGCTACCGCTATGATCGGCCTGGCAGCCAATGCAGATAACGAGGAAATTGTTGAGCGCGTTAAACCTGTAGGTCAACTAATTATTACCAAAGATACGTCGCAAAAGGCTACCGATTCTGCCACAAAAGTCGCCACCATTGACTCAGCTCCTGTCACAGCAAGCAATGGCAAGGCCACCTACGACACCGCCTGCTTTGCCTGTCATGGTACCGGCGCTGCTGGAGCCCCTATAGTCGGTAAAAAGGATGCATGGGCAAGTCGCATAAGCCAGGGTAAAGATAAACTGTATTCACACGCTATAAACGGCTTTAAAGCTATGCCTGCCAAAGGTGGCAGGGCCTCTCTTAGCGATGAAGATGTCAAGGCTGTTGTTGATTATATGGTTGGGAAGTCAAGCTAAACATTGTTAGTCCTGTCCAAAATGCCGGTGATCCGTCATCGGTTTTTTATTTCCTAAAATAAGTCGGAGGTCCATAGACTAAAACCAGGATCACAGGGCCGTTGCGTTGACTCACTAAGACTTATTTTTGAATTTCCCCCAAACATCAAAGCGATCTTCTGTCCCATCCAGTAGATTCCGAATATTAGTTCTATGAGTAAATATCAACAGAGCCGCGCTTACCAGGGTAAAGATACCCAATGGTGAAGAAAAATCACTGGGATACCAGATGCCGGCAAACAAAGCAGCGACTACTCCGGATCCGATTGAGGCCAGTCCGACATAGCCCGTCAATAACAGAATAACCACCCAGCCAGCCAGTCCAGCCAGCAGGATCAATGGTGACAGTCCCAGTAAAACTCCTAACAAAGTTGCCACACCTTTGCCACCTTTGAAGCCGAAAAAGATTGGGTATAAATGACCGAAGAATGCCGCGAGTCCGCAGGCAACCTGTAACCATTCGACAGAGAGGATTGTTTGCGCCGATCCCGGCCAGGGAATGTTTGCGACCAGTATTACAGCTAGCAGGCCTTTCAGTATATCTATAATAAAAACACCCACAGCAAAACCCTTGCCACGTGCGCGTAATGCATTGGTAGCACCCGCACTCATACTGCCGACTGTGCGAATGTCGACACCGCCAAGCAGCTTACCGAGTATTAAAGCACCCATCAACGAACCGAGCAGGTAAGAGATGAATATTTTTAGTATAATTTCGATCATTCCAAGCTCTTATATATCATAGGCGAAGCATACACTGGCGGCAGCACCTGTGACCAGACCAAAAAAAAGGGGGGGGGGACAGTTCTGAATCACTTCCCTGAAGCTAGACCTGGCTCTCAGTTTTTTAAGAAAATAACGATTATGGAACTACCGAGAAACCCTACCCGCGCAGTCAATGTTGGCAGCGTCATTATTGGTGACAGCAATCCGTTTGCTGTACAGAGCATGTGTGCAACTCGCACACAGGACATTGATGCGACGGTTATACAGACTAATGACCTGCATCAGGCAGGAGCTAGCATCGTTCGCATTGCAGTTGATAATCGAAAAGATGCGGCAGCACTTGAGAAAATACGTGATCAAACCGAGGCCAATCTGTCGATAGACCTGCAGGAACACTACCGCATGGCTGAACTGGTTGCTCCACTGGTGCAGAAGATACGCTATAACCCCGGCCACCTCTACCATCATGAAAGAAAGAAACCCTGGCAGGATAAAGTACGGTATCTTATCGATATCGCAGGGAAAAACGATTGTGCGATAAGAGTTGGCGTTAATGCGGGTTCAGTAGATCCTGCGATAAAAGACCTGTTCCCAGCCGATGATTCAATATCGCCAATGCTGGTCAGTGCTGATGAACATTGCGAATTTCTCGATAATATCGGATTCACCCGTTACGTCGTTTCATTGAAAGACTCCGATCCAGACAAAGTGATAGAGGTTAATCAGCGCTTTGCTGTAATGCGGCCTGATATCCCCCTGCATCTCGGCGTCACCGAAGCAGGACTTCCGCCTGATGGTATTATAAAAACCCGTATTGCCTTCGAACAACTGATCAGCCAGGGCATAGGCGACACAATACGCGTTTCTCTGACCCTGCCCAATGCACGCAAAGCAGAAGAAATCAGCGCCGGCAATGAAATCCTGGCTGATATTGCCTCCGGTCGGGTGCGCAGTGTCGTTACCTTTGATCGTACACACCTCAACATCATTAGCTGCCCTAGCTGCTCGAGAGTAGAAAATGAGGCCTTTATTGACCTCGCCGAGGATGTCAAAAAGATGACGGAATATGCCATTAACTACCCATTCACTATAGCGGTCATGGGCTGCCGGGTGAATGGCCCGGGCGAAACAGATGATGCTGATCTCGGGCTGTGGTGTGGACCGCGTGCTGTCACACTGAAGAAAGGATCCCAAACACTCGGGCGATATTCTTATGATGAGATTTTGGGGCAACTGAAAGCTCAGCTGGATGAGCTTATTGCTTTGCACTCGGGTTAGGGGTCAGGTTGCACGCCGTTAACGGCGTGCGGCTTAACCCCCGTCGAAATTCTTAATTCCTTATTGACCTTACATCAGTGCCATGTTTCTCTCCACCTCTGATACTGCGATGGGCGCAAACGGTAACGTGCAATGTTTCCTTCATGAAGACTCATAACTTCCGTTTCCACCACCTCAATAAAGCGCGCACGATCCGCTTGCGGCACACTTTCTATTGCACGCTGCTTGATGAAGGTTGTTGCGGCCTTCTTATCCATACCGCTGCGAACGATCTCAGCAACAATCTCGGTCAACAACATACGATAGCGCAAGCGAAATGGATCTGGTTCTCCCAGCGATTGGCGAGCAGCTGAATAACGCTTGCACGAACGTTCATACGCCCAGACGAACAAATCACGCAGTAACTCGATTCGATTAAGTTCATAAACTCCTAGCATACCTTCTATATAGGCTCGCTCGGACACATCCACGAACGACAGCGGACTCAGATTCTCGCGGATCAGCGGCAGATTCGCGGCAAGTCGCGAAACACGTTTATTCACATCCTCAAATGGTTGTAAATAGGGAAAATGCACCATAGCGAAAAAGGCCTGTTCGAACGGGTCGGTGATTGCTGCAGCGGTGTCGAGAATTTGCTGGAAGCATTCATCGATCAATTGCGGCACTTCCAACGGATGGTAGACCGTCCCACCAATCCCAACGGCAATGGTACGCAAGCGCCCGCAAGCCTGCGGATCTCCGAGCAGGTTATCCGATAACAGGGCATGTAAGTTAAGAATAGTATAACGATTGAAACCGACCTCATCGGCCTGCTCGACTAACAACTCGATGGCGGCCTTGTGGTTCAGAATCATCTGCGCTTCCAGGGCATTTTTCCCTTCGGCGGCCTCTCCCAGTTCCAGTAGACGCTCGGTTTCGAGCAGCGAATAAGTGTTACCTTCCAGACGACTGGAGTTCCAGGACAGATCGATTAGCAAACGATTGAATATTTGTCGCACATACGTTCCCGCCGGGCGCAGGCTATCCGGCGAACGCCCAATCTCGAGAAGGTGCTGCCGTGTTTCCGCTGAAAGATAGTGTGTATCGTTGGGCCGGTAGTCATCGAGGAAAGCCCGGCTATACCCAACCGGACTCCGGTTCTGGATCGGCTCGCGAACTGCTTGTTTAATAGCCTTCCCCTCGGGCGTAACCGGGACATAGACCTCGCCACGCCCTTCCACCTTTGCATCGCCCGAAACGAGGCGGCCCTCACCAGTGATAACAGGCAGCCGATAGCGACTCCCCCGGCCACGGCCCTCGACAGCGAGCCGTTTCTGTTTGACCAGTAATGCCAGACGGCGCTGCAGCATACGGGGTGGAAGGTCAAATTCCAATCCATCACGAATGATCTTAACCTGTACCCCCTCAGGATGCGCCGCCACAATCGCCACTATGGCCTCAAGTTCTTGTTCGGGAATCTTTTTAGGCATGGCTTAGATTATATGACGCAAAAAGCATTATAGCGACATATAAACGCTTTATTTGTCGCTAATGATTCGTATTTGTCGCGAAAATAGCGTTAAAATGGGGGGGTAATAAAAGAAAGGGGTCTAATATTTTACTAGATATATGACACGCTCAATTCCTCGAATCTCCTTTTTCCATCCTCCGTCCTCAATTTCCTTTTTTATCCTGTTAATAGGATAGGATGCACTACCAACATTCGACAGTTCAAATCCTTTGGCAATATCATTATGGCCCCCTATATGCCGCCTGCCGCCTTGTCTGTAATCCAGTTAACATCAAGACTTATCCCGAACTTAAGCTCAGAGCTCGGTTTTGACAGAATCAGTTGCCATTTCGACACTTCATCGAGGGTTCACT